>CAZFOQ010000118.1:0-12918 GCA_964520535.1 uncultured Pirellulales bacterium
CTATAAATTGCTAAAGCTCGTTGCTTAGCGTTTTATTTTTTGGAAACTACAGTTTTTTATAGAAGTGCTTAAAGTTTTAATATCGTGGATAATATCACATCTCCAATCGCAGAGGAATCCCATTTTGCCGGGGCTTTATTTTTCAGTATGGTGCAAAATAGACACACAGCAAACTATCGTACAGTGGGAACCCAAAAACAAGGGACAGGTACGCCCTTTCATAAGCAGCAGTGGCGTGAGCTTGGATTACACAATTACATCAAAATAGTGATAATAGGTGGATTGTTCTGGTATCTTTTTCATAGAGAAATCGATAGTATTATTTACCGATGGATAACTGACAGTAGCTGGTCACACGGTTTTCTGATACCGATTTTCAGTTTATACTTCATCAATCAGCATAAGAAAGAGACTTTAAACCTTCAAAACAAACCTAATTATCTCGGTTTGCTTTTTCTGATTTGTGGAATTTTGTTTTATGTCTTTAATACTGTCAGTCCTTCAGGATGGGCATATTTTCGTTCTTTATCTGTGATAGCATCTCTTGGTGCGGTTGTGCTTCTTTTGGGCGGGTGGCCTTTAGTCAGATACACATGGCTGCCGGTCGTCTTCCTGATATTTGCAGTACCATTACCGGGCAGGATTTACAGAGGAATTACCATCCCTATGCGACAATGGGCAGCCACTGCAGCAGCCGGTCTTCTGAATTTAGTTGCTGATATGGAAGCTACCGCAAGAGGTGTGGTTATAGATGTGATATATAAGGGCCAGCAATTAGAACCCTCCCTTGACGTTGCTGAGGCTTGTAGTGGGATGCGGCTTCTGATGGCATTTCTGGCGTTGGGTGTCGCTATGGCGTATTTGCACTACAGACCTTTATGGCAGCGAATTATACTTTTGGCCAGTACCATACCGATAGCCATATTCTGCAATATCGTAAGAGTAACTGTCACCGGATTTATTTATGTTCTGATACATCCAAAGTATACTCAGGGTATTTACCACGATATCCTTGGAATGGCAATGCTGCCATTAGCTTTTGGTGCATATGGTTTACTTGCGTGGTTTATGTCGAGTCTATTTATTGATGAAGGCCGAGCGCCTCAGGAGGACATAGTTGTCCACAGACGTGATTCGTGATGCAAAATACAAGAAATAATATTCGTGTTTATTTGCAGCCTGCTTTCCTGATTTGCATAGTGGTACTCGCAACAGCAGGGGCAGGAATGTCGGTCACTATAAACAAGCTCGGTTTATACTTGAAGAAAGAGCCGATACCGTTGAAAAAATCCTTAGACCTTCTGGACGAAAATGGTTTGGCTTCATATAAAGTTGATCCAATCAACAAGTTCGAAATCGAGAACAGGGAGGTTGTCGAAGCATTAGGCACAAAAGACTACATTCAGTGGATTTTTGAAGATACTAATGCTGAGGTTGATAGTCCGGTTAAAAATTTCCTTTTATTTGTTACATATTACGACTGCCCGGACAGAATACCGCACGTACCGGAAGAATGCTATGTCGGCGGTGGCTTCCAGCGATTGGCTTCCGATAGTGTGATGCTGGAAATAAACAATAATGCCGGTTTTGAGAGAAAAATCCCTGGAAAATATCTTGTCTTTGGCAGTTCCAGAGCAAATCTCTGGCGAAGTGCCGAGAAATTCCCGGTTCTTTATTTCTTCAGAGTAAATCAAGAGTATGCCGGTAGCAGAGAAGAGGCTCGGATAGCTCTGAATAAGAACCTTTTCAGCAAATCATCGTATTTTAGCAAGGTGGAATTGGCTTTTAACCAGGCCGCAGTCCCACCGAATAAAGAGGATGCAGTTGCAGCAAGCGAAAAACTATTATCCGTAATTTTACCTATTTTAGAGAATGAGCTTTGGCCTGACTTGAAAAATTGAAGTGAGCTAAGTGTTATGTAAGAACAGAAACACGATTCATTGTACTAAATACATAATGAAAAATATGTAAGACGAGGTCGATTTATGTCAAAGAGGAGGTTAAATAAAAAAGTAGCACTGATAGGTTCGGCAGTATTTGCAGTTGTTGCTTTAGTTTCCATTTTAGTAATTCTGACAGCCAAAAGGGATCCTGAAGAACTCCTCCGAGATGCTCAGGCCGCACTCAAAGCCGCTCATGTAGCGACCGACGAACGGACAAAAGAACAGAATTATGACAGGGCCGAACGCAGCTTCCACAGAGCATATTCGCGTGCAAATAATGATGAGCTTAGACTAGAAGTACTTTTCATGATGCTGGATATGTATCTCGAAACTCAGGAATGGCCTTTTATTCTGACATGTTGGGACGAAATAATCAATATTAATCCGAACAATATCAAAGCACGATATGGCCGGCTCAGGTATTTTCATATATTGGGCGAAAGTGGGATAAGCGGAGTTTGGCAGCGTGTCTGCGAGGATGCATCTGAGTTTATAAATGTAGCTGAAAATACAGGGCTGCTTATGGAAGATACTGCCCAGTGGGATGTCCCTGGAATAGAACAAAAAGAAACCGGTCGGCAGTATTTAGGACCATATTTATACCTGCTAAGGGGCATCGGTTCCCTGGAAATGGCACGTCAGGGAGCTGTAACAAACAAAGATGAAGTCCTTACACAGGCAATTAATGATTTGAAGAAAGCACAAGAACTCGATCCAAATAATATCCATACCTACTGGCATTTGGCAAGGGCAGTTATTGCCAAAGGTGAAATACTTGCTTCATTAGGCAATTTTGAAGAAAGGGATAAGGCTATAAAGCAAGCCAAGGAATTTTTGGAGGAAGCGGCTGAAATTTCTAATGTTGACCCGAGAGCACATATAAACTTATTACAAGTAAATCTTATGCTCGCAAGAAATAGCGGTTCAGAGCAGCGAAAAGAGCAGATCCGCTCACTCGAAACTGATTATTTATCCCTTGTGAACAGATTTAACTCCAATGCAGAGGTATTTGCTGCACTTTCCGAATTCTATTCAATCTATTCGAAATTTTCTGGTCCCGGGCTGAGTGTTAATAATCTAAATAGAGCGATTGAAGCTGCCGAAAAGGCGATGGCCCTGGATGAACAAAACGTAGTTTACGCAATAAATGCCGCTGATTTGTACTATCGCAGGTTTTCTATTTATCAGCAGGAGACAGATATTCATCAAGCAATAGAAACAGCAAATAATGCACTGACATTTCCGGAGGCACAGAACACACCTGGCCCACAACAACAGACAAGAATAATTAATAGATTCCAATTGTATGCTTTTCTCGCAAACTACTATGTTGAGCAGATACTTGAATCCCAAGTGCAAAAATCAGAATCTGAAACTAAGACTTTGCTGAGCAACATAGAGCAAGCCATACACGAAATTGAACAGATTCTTGGTAGTAGTGAAGAGCCGTTGATCATCAAATGGCGAGGGATGCTCGATCTCGCAAAGGGAAATCGAAAAACCGCTGTTGAAAAGCTGTATATGGCTTACGAACAACTTAAGGCACTTAAACCCTCCAAACCACCTTGGCCAAAAGATCTGGAATTCGCCCACCTTTCCTATACTCTTGCAATGATTTTCAAAAATACTGCTGAAATTGGTGCAGTCAAAGAGTTTATGGTTAGTGCACTTTATTCAGGGATTGCAGATATCAAACCTGAAGCTCGATTGGATTATCTCGAGGTAGCTTTGGAGCTTATTCCATGGACGGAAGTGATCCAGCACATAAACGCTTTCGAAGAGTACCACGGCCCCACCCAGAGAAGCCAAAATCTCCGTATCAAGACTTATATCCAAGCAATACAATTTGAAGACGCTGAAAAAGAATTGGACAAAAAACCTGAACAAAACGCCGATACAATTAAACTCCGTCTGGCACTGGTCCAGGCCAGGATTCGGCAAACTCAACTGGCGATAGCACAAAAGAAAAAAAAGGAAAAGTCGATTTTACAAAAGATCGAGCCAAGTGATAAAGAGTCTACCTACATTCAAGCTGGTGTCAGTCAGTACATGACAAAAGAATTAAATGACTATATACAGCTCGAAGCCGAGCTGTCCCGGAAACTACTGGTAACGGAGCCGAATGCAGTTGGAAAATCTTCGTTCATCAGTGTTTGCAGAAATTATATAGCGCAAGAAAAAATGAGTGAGGCCAAGGATTTTATCGACCTGTATTTAGAATATTTCCCGGACAATATCGCTGGTCTGGTTTACAGGCAGATTCTACTTGAGCCTCTACCCCAAGAGGTTCCGTTACTAAGATATAAGGATATAGAAGAGCAAACGCTGTTAAGTCTTACTGATCCGATTTATAAGTCGCTGCAGCTTGGTATATTTTACTATCGAAACAATGAGTCTGAAAAGGCAACCAACCAGCTCAGAAACGCCGTCGAAAAAGGAACATCAAAAGATCATGTTCCGGAGGATCCGGTTTTTGAGCAGATAAAACTTGCCGCGGACTACCTTTTTGATTTAGCGCTGGCAATGAATAACTGGGAACTGGCAGAACAAGTCATAAAAACAGCTCACGATGAAGACCTCGATGGGTGCCAGGGCATGGTCTATGAGTCACGTCTGGCGGCGGCAAAAGGTGAATTTGAAGACGCACTTGCCAAAATCGACGAATGTTTGAAACAAAAACCGGTGTTTTCCCGCGCTTACCTGCTCAGAAGTAATATTAATGCTGCTCTTGGAAATGAGCTCGCATCCAGTCAAGACATTCGCAAAGCAGCTTCTCTGAATCCCCTGGACGGTACTATTGCAAAAGGAGCGGCAACAGCATTATACTATCGGAATCAAAACCTCGGTGACAATGTTTCACAGAACCAGGTCGCTGAAACCAGAAAGGCTTTGGAAAGGGCAATTGGACTTAATCTTGGTAACCTGGAATTACTTAGCTTGTATGCCGAGTTCATAGCCCCGGCAGAGCCACTAAGAGCAGTCGCGATTCGGCAGGATGTGCAAGAAGCTGCACCAAGTGTTGAAAATGCTGTACTGCTCGGAAAACTGGCAATGGAAGTGGCTCTCAAACAAATCGATTCGGAAAGTAAAAAAGCCCTGTTTGATATTGCCGGTTCGGCGTTCGAACAGGCAAGAAATATGAATCCGAAAGACAAGAGAATGCTCTATTACTATGCGGAGTATTTCAGAGCAAGAGGAATGGAAAATGAAGCTATGAAGCTCCTGTTAGAATCACAGGATGAGCAATTACTTTGGGACCATTACCTTCAGCTTGGTCGCTATGAAGATGCCATGAGAGTTTTAGAGCAGGCATATAAAAACAACTCTGAAGACATTAGGATACTCAGGGCTCTGATGCAGGTTGCCGAAAAAACCGCAGATCGTGAATCAGTAAAGAAGTATTCAGAAAAGCTTGTGCAGCTCGAAGATACCATAGACAACAATCTTGCTCAAGTCCAGGCTTTTCTTCGGACCGGCCTTATAAATGAAGCTGAATACAAATTACAAAGCGTTAAAGAGAAATATCCAAAAGAATCCAGAATTCTGCTGCTTCAGGCATGGTTGTTAATGAAACAGGGTCAACTGGAAAAAGCTTTGGAGCTAACGAATAGAAATCTACAGACTGATAAGAACAATGCGGCAGCATGGCGCTTAAGAGGCGAAATAAACATTAATCTGGCAGAATATGATAAAGCAATCAGTGACCTCAGAACGAGTAAGTTATTATCAGATGATCCTGTAATCAGGGTTTCTCTGGCAAGGGCTTATCTGAATGCGAAAAGATATGAAGATGCCATAACTGAACTTAAAAATACGATTGTTGTGCCAAGTGCCCCGCGGGAAGCAAGATTATTACTTGAACATATCTACACACAGCTCGACAGAAAAGAAGCACTGAGCAGATTCTATGAAGATACTCTGGAGAAATTTCCTGACAGTACAGATTGGCTTAATCGCACCGCCGCTTTTGCTCTGAAGACAGGCCAATATGAAAAGGCTGAGCAATTATATGGAAAAGCGTGTCAGATCAGACGCGAGGAAAACCTTGGTCAAAGTCCCGAAGAGCTTATAGAGGATTTGCTATATGCAACGGCATTTGATGGATATCTCAAGGCACTGCTGATGGGAGCCGGAGAGCTGAATTCAAATAACTGGAATCCCGAGAAGATTAATAAAGTCCTTGAAGAATGCAAAAAGTATCTTGACAGCGGTTTTGCCCCCATAGCGTATTTGCGTATGGCTGAGGCAAATTATAATCTCGGAAACAAAATAAATGCCGCAGAATATTGCAAAACAGCTATTGACAAAGCTGGGACTAACGAGGCGCTTGCTTCTGAGGTCCTGATGAGAATGTTTCTGATGCTTGGAGCAGATGAAGTTTCGAATTACTGCAGAAAAAGACTCGAAACCAATCCTGACTCAATTGCGGCCAATTTTGCAATGTTTAATCTGGTAAACATTAAGGGCGAATATGTTGAGGCTTTGGATTATATTAATAAATGCATCGAGCTAACCGGTCCGAAAACTCCGAACAGAGTTAATTATATAGCGAAAAAAGTGGATAATTTGATCCAGGCCTACGAACAAACTTCCGATAACAAATATATCAAAATGGCCATCTCAGTTTACGAAAGTCTCTTGTCTGAAATGCCGAAGAATATCAATATCATGAATAATTTTGCGTACCTGCTTGCTGAGTATAATCAGAGGTTACCAGAAGCTCTTCAATACGCCAGACAGGCACTTGACGCAAAACCGAATGATCCGGGCATCATGGATACTTATGCTTATGCGTTGCATAAAAACGGCAAAAACCTGGAGGCTAACGAATATGTGGATGCAGCCTTACAACAATATAGCGAGCAGAAAATAATTCTCATACCTCCGGAGGTGTACGAGCACAAAGGTATGATAAAAGAAGAAATCGGAGCAAAAGGTGAGGCACTTGCTGCTTATAGGATGGCGCTTGAAACGGGAGAGGATAGACTGTCACAAAGAGTCCGTCAGCGCATAAACAAGGCTATTGAGCGTGTTTCGCCCTGATATCTTTTACATTAAACATGAAGTAGTATTTGTGATCCGATATATACTTCATCGTTTAATTCTAAACGGAGACTGAAATGGTAGAAGAAAAACCAAAAGCTTCAAACAGGCTGGCAACACAAAATGCGCTCAGATCACCTGTGGCCGCCTCGCTAACAGCAAAAGAGGTTCTTGGGATTTTGCGACGCCATATTTTACTGATAATTATTCTTACGATATTAGGTCTTGCAGCCGGAGGAGGAATTTGGAAGCTTCTACAGAAGTACTCTCCAAAATACACCGCCACAACCTATATCCAGGTTCTGTCCCCGGTACCAACTGACCCTATGACTATTGGCACCGCCCAGCTCCAAAAGGATATCTTGTACAATCATCGTCAGTCCATAGCTAACCTTATAAAACAGCAGAGTACTTTGCAGGAGTTAGTGGCCCGAAATGACGTCAAAAAAACAGATTGGTTCAATGAAAGAGAAGGCAGTATCAGAAAAGCCGTTAAGTATTTGAACAGGCATTTCGGTGCATATGCACACAGAGACAGTGAGTTTGTTGAAATATCGATGACATGCCGTGACGCAGGAGAGGCGGCAGATATAGTAAATGAAATGCTGGATTTGTTTCTTAAAAAGCAAAGTGCCACAGAGACAGGAGAAGTATCTCAAAGACTGATAGAGCTTGAGAAACAGAAAACGGATGTAGAGGGAGAATTGAGATTAGCCGAAACAAGCCTTGATGATGTGCGCAAGGCATCAGAAATAAGTGATCTTGAAATGCCTGTCGGACGTAATTTCCAACATACAATCACATTAACACTGAATAATTTGGAACTACAGAAAACCGAACTGGAACTGGGGATAAAGCAACTCAGAGCTGATATAGCCAATCTTCAGGAATTGGCGATTGACCCGAATAACGAACAGATCAAATTTGCCATAGAACGAGATCCGGTTATGCTAACTCTTGCTCAACAAATTGTCTTCCAGGAGGCCCAACTCTCTGGTATGCTCACGAGATTCGGTGAAAACCACAGAGATATTCTCCAAATGCGAGAGTCCATCTTGGAGACACAGAAAGCAAGAGAACTGAGGAAAGACGAAATTGCCAAACAGACCTCACGGGCAAATCTTGAGAATGCAAGAGATGGTTTAGTTGTGCTGCAGGAAAGATTTGAAGAGCTGGAAAACCTTCGACTTGAGGCGGAGGCCAAAAAAAGAGATCTCGATGAAGCTCGCATACAGTATGATCAGAGGTCGAAAATAAGAGATGAAAGAATAGAAATGCTCGACAAAATCAAGGAGCAGATCGAGAAATGGAAGATGATTGCCAATGACCCTGAGACTCCAAAAGTACAGGCTGTTGGATTGGCTCCGAGACCGCTGGAAATGGTCTTTTCCCGGCAGTGGTGGCTTTGGCTTCCGAGTGGGTGGATGTTAGGTCTTTTGCTTGGTATAGGGCTCGCCTTCCTCGTCGAGCTGGCTAATGACCTCGTACGAACGCCGAGCGATATTGCCAAGTATCTACGTGTTCCACTCTTGGCTATTATCCCTGATGCATCTGAGGATAATCAAGTTCGTGGTATCGAACTTTGTCACGCTGTTCGTAAGGCTCCCTACTCCATTATAAGCGAATCTTACAGGCGATGCCGGACGAACTTAAAGCTCTCAGGTTCTGTAGAATCTTTGAAAACTTTGCTTGTCACCAGTGGCATGGCTGGGGATGGCAAAACATCAACGGCAGTGAACCTTGCAACCACTTTTGTTGCCGCCGGGAAGAAAGTGCTGCTCATAGACGGCAACTTCAGGCAACCAAACTTACATACACTATTTACGAAAGTTCAAACCAACAATCTGGAAACCGAGCGTTTTAATTTTGGATTGAGCAGCGTGCTGATGCGTCAGTGCGATTCCAACGAAGCTGTAAGGTCCAGTGAGATAGAGGGCCTTGACATAATTGATTGCGGCCCAATTCCCGCCAATCCGGCCGAACTGCTCAGTAGTCTGCGGATGGAAGAACTGCTCAAGGAACAACGCAAGAAATATGATCATATCATCATAGACGGCCCACCCGTACTGCTTGTAAGTGACGCAACAGTCCTGGCCGGACTCGTTGACGCAACCCTTGTGGTGTTCAATGCCGCTGCCACGAGCAGAGGTGCTGCTCAGAGGACGGTTCGTGAGCTGAAAGATGTAGATGCAAATATCGTTGGCTGTGTCCTTTTCGCTGCAAGAGCTATTAAAGGCGGCTATTTCCAGGAACAGTTCAAGTCTTATCGCAAATATCAAAAAGCACAATTAGCTCATAGCAAAGCATAATCAAATTCGCAAACTGTAAAAAAAGCGTTTGCTTTGATGTCTAAGCAATTGTATTATTAAAGCTTCAATGTGCGATTTCTATTCATAGTGGCACCCAGCAGTTTGTTTTTTGCGGGTGTTTTGAGCTTGGACGAGGCTTGTTTTATGGAAAAATTCTTAGTCACCGGTGGAGCCGGTTTTATTGGCTCAAATATCTGCAAAAAACTCATCTCAGAAGGTTGCTTCGTAAGAGTTATTGATAACCTGCTCACGGGAAAGAAAAGTAATCTTGCCGATATTATGGAAAAAATCGAATTCATCGAGGCCGATATGGGCGATGAAAATTCTGCCCGCTCGGCGATGAAGGAGATTGATGTTGTCCTGCACCAGGGCGCTTTACCGTCGGTCCCTCGCAGTGTGGACGATCCTGCCGCCTCGCACAAACACTGCGTGGATGCAACTTTTACTCTTCTTTTAGCGGCTCGTGATGCCGGCGTAAAACGTTTCGTCTATGCGGCAAGTTCCTCAGCGTACGGCGATACGCCGACTCTGCCGAAGATAGAAACAATGCCGCCGGCACCTCTTTCGCCCTATGCGGTGGGAAAGCTCGTCGGGGAATATTATTGTTCGGTCTTTGCCCATGTTTTTGATCTTGAGACAATATCTCTTCGGTATTTCAACGTCTTTGGTCCCCATCAGGACCCCGCAAGCCAGTATGCCGCGGCTATACCCGCTTTCGTAACATCCATATTGAAAGACCAGCCGCCCACTATATATGGCGACGGCAAACAGAGTCGTGACTTCACGTATGTTGACAATATTGTTGAGGCCAATTTATTAGCCGCAAGAGCCAAACAAACTAAAGGTGAAGTTATTAATGTTGCCTGCGGCCAGGCGGTCACCGTCAACGAAATCACCGATATGATAAACGATTCTCTCGGCAAAAACATAAAACCTATATATACCGACCCGCGTCCCGGTGATGTGAAACATTCACTTGCCGACATTACAGCGGCACAAAACCTTATCGGCTACAAGCCTATCATATCATTCAAGCAGGGTCTCCAGAAAGCAATAGGATGGTATCGTGACAATTTGCTCTGAATAACTGTGAATCAGTGATTTCTACGCCGCTGCGAAATTTAACGGCCGAGTCTATCCCGGTTTTCTTCAGTAAAAACATCTTGAAATCTATATTGCTGGAATGTAATATTAATCCAGAGTATTAAACTTGCTATAGGGAGAGTCTATAATGAACGATACAATTACCGACAAACGCCGAAAACTCAAAGTCTATCATATATTGATAGCACTGCTCCTTATTGCTGCAGCCGCTTTTGCGCTTTATAAATTCAGCTTAAGATCAAAGCTACAGGCCAGAATAGAGGCTATCTATACTGCGGGCTACCCGGTAACCTTGGCTGAGTTGGACCAGTGGTACAAAATCCCCGATGACGCTGAAAATGCCGCATACATCATCTTAGATGCCTTCGAATACTATCAGGAGCCCCAAAATAGTGAGCTTCTGCCTGTCGCAGGTCAAGCGGAACTTCCCGCCCGTACAGAGCCTTTGCCCGAAGAAACTATGAAACTTGTTGTTCAATATCTCAGTGATAATCAAAAGGCCCTTGAATTGTTGCACGAAGCCACTGCATTTAAGCATAGCCGTTATCCTGTCGACTTTAACCTTGGATTTGGAACTTTGGCATACCACCTAAGCGACATCAAACGCTGTGCTCTTTTGTTGAAGTTAGAAGCAATCTGTTATGCTGAAGGCGAGAACGCACAATCAGCCGTACAGTCCATCAAATCTATTCTTGGTGTTGCTCGTTCCCTTGAGAAAGAACCCATGACCATCTCACAACTTGTTCGTATTGCATGCCAATCTATTGCTGTATCAACCCTTGAACGTACCTTAAACAGGATTAACCTGACGGATGAGCAATTTGCCGAACTCGAAGATGATTTAACTAATGTCATAGACTCTTCTAATATGTCTTGTGCATTTGCCGGGGAGAGATGTATTGTACTGAGTATTTTGAAAAATCCAGAGTCTTTGGGGCCCGGTATCGGTCCTGCAGTCCCATCTGTTCCCATTCTCTTTCTCTACAGAACTCTAGGGCTGGCAGAAGATGATGCAATTATTTATCTCGACCTTATAGATGGATATATGAATGCTGCTAAGCTTCCTCCGCACCAGCGTCAAAAGGCAGCCGATGCTGTCGAAGCAAAATTCAAATCAACATCGAAAATCCATATATTGCTGCATGTATTTATGCCGGCATTTAACAGGATCATTACTATAGATTTAAAAAACATCGCTGAACTTCGGACCGCTCTGGTTTCACTGGTGGTCCAAAGATACCGATTAGCTACAGGCAGACTTCCCGAGACATTAAAAGACCTCGTCCCAAAATATCTCGAAGCCGTTCCAACAGACCCATTCGATGGAAAAGAGTTGCGATACAAGAAACTTAATACCGGCTTTGTCGTCTATAGCATCGGTGAAAACCTCAGCGACGACGGCGGCAAAGAAATGCCAAAAGGCAGAAAGGAACGAAGGTCTTCTAATTGGGATATAACTTTTATCGTTGAAAGATAGAAGGAAGATTTACTGTGGGCAATAATGAAAAAACTGTTAAGAAACGCCGTAAACGTAAAGCTTATCGCATATTGATTGTATTGCTTCTTATTGGTGCAGCGGCTTTTACGCTTTATAGATTAAGCTTAAAAAAGAAGCTGCAGGCCAGAATAGAAGCCATCCGCGCCGCCGGCTATCCTGTCACCTGCGAAGAGCTGGATCAATGGTATTCCATTCCCGAGACGGCAGAAAATGCCGCATATATCATTTTAGATGCCTTCGAATACTACCAGAAACCTCAGGATAGCGAACTTCTGCCGCTATTAGGTGAAGCCGAACTCCCTGCTCGTAATATACCCCTGACCGAAGAAACCAGGAATATTATCGCTCAATATCTCTGTGACAACCAAAAGACCCTTGAGTTATTACACGAAGCCGCTACCTTACAGCACAGTCGATATCCTATTGATCTTACACTTGGCATTAGAACTCGTTTAGACCACTTTACCGACTTAAGACGCGGCTACTTTTTGCTTTATCTTCAGGCAGTTCTACATGGTGAAAACGAGGAACCTCAGTTAGCAATTCGCTCAGTTGTTTCTGCTCTTGCTATTGCAAATTCTCTTTCGGAAGAACCACTCATCATCTCTCAACGTGTTCGCATTTACTACCAAACTCGCGCTGTTTCTATTCTTGAACGTCTGATCAACAGGGTAGATTTTACAGATGAGCAATTAATTGAGTTAAGCCTGGCGTTTTCCAATGCCTATGATCATTCGGATATGATACGAGCCTTTGTCGGGGATAGATGTGGGAAACTCAGCATTTGCAGAGAGCTTATTTCTATCAATCCCGATTATTGGGATTCCTCGGATACCGATATGCCATCTGTTACAATTCTACAGTTATATCAAGCTTTGGGACTGGCTGACAGTGATGCAATTATTTACTTTGAATTGATAGACGAATATATGAAAACTTTTCAGCTTCCTTCGTACCAGCGTCAACAAGTTGCCGATGCTATTGATGCCAGATTCAATAATATATCGAAAATACATATATT
>CAZFOQ010000119.1:0-12858 GCA_964520535.1 uncultured Pirellulales bacterium
AAGATGACAAATATGCGATACTTGCCACCTTGCATTTGAATGGCAAAGGAACGCTGACAGAAGATACACTCGATCTTTCCGCGTTTGCCGGTCGAAGAGTCTTTCTCGATGTGGTCGATGCCTTTGAAGGTAGCTGGGGCTGGCTTGCGGTTGACGAGATCCAAATTACCAATGCAACATCTAAAACCGCTGGATTCATCTGTCAGTTAACGGATGGCGAGCTGGTGTGGGGCTTGGATCAGGCGCAGGTCGACCACCTCACATTGCTGGGATATGACGTCAAGGTCATCGACTATCAAGACATCGGGAGCGAGGTCTTCACCATGGACGATGCCAATGCCCTTGACGTGATGATTATATCCGAGTCCCCCAATTCTAACGCTTGCGACAATCTTATCGGTATGACGGTTCCGTTAATGCACCAGGAGGCCTTCGCCTGGGACAACTACTCTTTCATGGGTGTGCGGACGAATATCCGCTGGCTTGCTGAACAGACCCAAGTGGAAATCGTCAATGATACCCACCCGATTATGGTGGACGCCGGTTTCTCCGTGGGCAAGTTACCTTGGTTCACTGCCCCGGACCAGTACACTACCGAAGATGTCAACATGATGGCTCCGGGCGCCGAACTCCTCGTCAAGGCAGATACCGAAGAGGCAGCGGTCGTCTTCGTGATGGAGAAGGGCGCTGAACTGGCCGATGGAAACTCGGTACCCAACAATGTCGTCTGCTTCTCCATACCTGGCAATCAGGACGGTCTTAACCAAGTTAACGGCATCATTGACGCCAGTATAATGTCCGACGAGCAATGGGCATTATATGACGCCGCACTCCGCTGGCTGAATCCTCCGCCAGTGGAGATCCCCCCGATGGTTGCACACTGGTCGATGGATGATGGAGCCGGCACGGTCGTTACTGACAGTGCAGGTAGCAATGACGGCGAAATCGTTGGCAATGTGACCTGGATCGCCGACGGCGCACTGGATGGCGCGGTGAGTTATGACGTTACGGATCCTAATGCCGCCATCCTCGTCCCTCACGCGGCGGAACTGGATTTTGGTGATGTCGATTTTTCGATATCATTGATGGTCCGTTACCCGACCGTTCCCGGGGATGCAGAACACCAATTGATCCTCAAGGGTTCGTTCGGCGGCGACACCGAATCTGGAAGTCGCTACGTTCTATTTAATAAAAGCGGTCGATACCGTTTTGAAATCGATAACGGACCGGCCGACGTCAAATCCGGCGGCCTCAGTATTGACAACACGCCAGTGGTGACCGGGGAATGGGTCCATGTGGTAGTGGTTCGCGACTCAGTCAATGACCTGTTGTCGATGTACATCAATGGCGCCGTGCCAGAAGGTGGCACCAGTACTGACGTATCAGGTGACATCTCCAGCGGCGAAGACCTCTACATCGGAAACTCGATGAGGAGTGGCGCAACGTCAGAGGCGGATATCGACGACGTTCGCATCTTTGACGTGGCGTTAACCGAGGACGAGATCGCAGCGATCTATTAAGAGATCCTAAAGTCTCGACGTTATGAAGGTAATTCAGGGCCTGAGCCACAGTGGCACAGGCCCTTTTTGTGTGCCGAATATATTTGACAACCTGAAGATGTAAGTTCTCTACACAACCTGATGGAAGTGAAGTGTTAGCGAAACGCATGGGCATGTTCGTGAGATTATGTCTGAAGGAAGCGTCGAGCAAAACCATGACCTGAAGGACAGGAGCAATCATGGCCGGACGAGTTGGTTAAAGACAACAAAGTCCATATTCATTCGGAGCTATTAGTTCGCCCCCGCCAGTTTCTTCGTTCGCAAAATGACAGAAAATAGACACAAAATGGTTTTTTTATGCTTGACTATAATCGATAATAAGGATATGTTGAGTTTATTGGGTTTTTCGCTTTAGATACGTCAATGAGGAGGCATTGGAACAAATTATTATTCGCATAAATAATGACACACTAAAGAGAAAGTGAGCGGTCAAATGTGGAGGCATATTTGCTCAGCTCAGCCTTGAATTGGCTTCTTAAAAAGTCAGGAAGAAAGTAAAGCTAAAGCGAATTGCATTAAACATCCTTGATTAGAACTATTTTAGATTTTTGGAGATATTACCTTGTGTCTTATGGTAATTGAACGAACATACATAATTGTGCGGGACCGCAGACGTGGACACAAGTATTTGTTGCAAAAGCGGTTAACAAACAAGAAACAAGACAACCCAACCTCTTTTAAAATCGGCTGTCGGAATAAAAACAGGTATTTGCATAGCAAAGCACAACGCTACAAACCTCAATTCTTTTCTCACACAGAGCAAAAACGGCTATACAAGAGTTTCTGGGGAGCTTTTAAGCTTCGCATCTGTTCAATTAGCGTAAGACACGAGGAAACATTTCACATGAAAGAGAAATTATTTTTTCGGACGTCAAGGCCTCATACCCATATCATCCGTAGGACTTATGGATTCACATTGATTGAGTTGCTGGTAGTCATTGCGATTATCGCTCTGCTGATGGGAATACTCATGCCCGCACTGCAGCGGGTGAAGGAGCAGGCCAAGCAGAGTGTCTGTCAGAGTAACTTAAAGCAGGTCGGATTGGCCGCCAACATGTTCATGCAAGATAATGACAATCAACTCCCCAGGGGCTGTTCGGACATTTCCGCCGAGTATCCGAAAAAGGTCTGGTTCCTGCTCTTCATGCCTTATCTGGGCCAGAACGTCAAGGATGGGGACTACCGAAACGTGAAGATCTTTCGCTGCCCTTCCTACCCTGAAAAGGCACAAACGGTTTGCTATGTGATCAACGCGTGGAACCTCCGCAAAGACTCCAACGGGAACTTTATCGGCCTCACCGACTACACGGGCGCGTACGAGTACCAGAGATTGACGCGCATGACTCAGTTCAGGCGCCTCGGTGATGCGATTTATCTGTCCGAGAATGAATACTGGCTCGACGAATCACAAGGTAAGCACAGGGCAGTCATTGAGCAATGGGACACAAAGGACCTGGATCAGTGTGACATCTGGAGTGAACTTCACCTGCCAACCTACGACTATGGGAATGTCAATATATACCGACGAGTGGCTCTGAACCGCCATCGAGAAGGCACAAACAACTTGTTTGGCGATTGGCACGTGGAGTACGTAGATTACCTGAAGAACACACCCGAGTTGTGGTATTTCGCGAAGTAAGGAGTACCCATAAAGACAGTTGCAGCCATCCATACAGGCTTTCCCATGGTAGAACCGAATAAGGCCTTGTTCAAAGAACTGATCCCTGCCCCTGAGGTCCACCTCGTGAGGTGTAAATATCCTCGGAATATAACTATCTGAGGAATAGATAGTTATGGCGTGCCCGGATGAATGTAATCGAATAAAGTTTGGTGTATTCCGATGATCTTTGGACCGTTAACAGCTATCAGTTAGCTGTCAAGGAAGTGCCATTCATACTTGACCCTTTATCTTCTAAGACCCCCCCAGTTCTGCCTTGACCCGAGCAAAGCTCTCCACGGCAAAGGCCAAGTCCGCATCAGAATGGGCCGCTGAGATTTGTACACGGATGCGGGCTTCACCCTGGGGCACGACTGGATAGGAAAAACCAATGACATAGATATCCTCTTCAAGCAATCGATCGGCCATGCGATGGGCCAGCTTGGCGTCACCCAACATAATCGGCACAATGGGATGTTCGCCCGGGATAATATTAAAGCCCTGTTCAGTCATCGCGGAACGAAAGACTTGTGTGTTGTGATGTAGTTGTTGACGGAGATCTCCGGCTTCGTGTAATAGATTCAAGACCTCCAAAGAAGCGGCTGCAATACAGGGAGCCAGGGTGTTGGAGAACAGATAGGGACGGGAACGTTGCCGCAACAAATCCACGATTTCCTGACGTGCGCTGGTGTAGCCCCCACTGGCTCCACCCATAGCCTTGCCCAATGTCCCGGTGATGATATCTACACGGCCCATAACATCACGATATTCGTGTGTCCCGCGGCCCTGCGCTCCCATGAATCCCACAGCATGAGAATCGTCGATCATGACCAGGGCATCATACTGCTCTGCCAAATCGCAGATCTCCCGGAGTCTGGCAATGGTCCCATCCATGGAGAACACCCCGTCGGTGGCTATCATGCGAAAACGTGCAGAGCGTGCCTTGCGTAACTGAGCCTCCAGGCTCTCCATGTCACAACTCTCATAGCGATAGCGTTGGGCCTTGCACAAGCGAATTCCATCGATAATACTGGCGTGATTGAGCCGGTCACTGATGATCGCATCATCCGGGCCCAGTAAGGTCTCAAACAGACCGCCATTGGCGTCAAAACAGGAGCTATACAGAATCGTATCGTCCATGCCCAGGAATTCCGACAGCTTGCGTTCGAGTTGCTTGTGAATGTCTTGCGTGCCACAGATAAAACGTACCGAAGACAGGCCATAGCCCCAGTTGTCGAAGCTCTTACGCGCCGCTTCGACCACACGGGGATGGTTGGCCAAACCAAGATAATTGTTGGCACAGAAGTTCAACACCTCCCGACCGCTGGCGACCTTGATGCGTGCGCCCTGTGCGCTGTGTAATATCCGTTCGCTTTTAAACAGACCGGCCTCGTGGATTTTTGTCAGTTCCCGAGATAAATGATGTTTCATTGCGTCCAACATAAGCCTCAGCTCAAACTCCTTACCATTCCAAGATGACCTTGCCCGACTGACCGGATCGCATCACCTCAAATCCCTTTTCGAAATCCGTGTAATGAAATCGGTGGGTAATCAACGGACCAATATCCAGACCACACTGAAT
Source organism: uncultured Pirellulales bacterium (assembly GCA_964520535.1). Taxonomy (GTDB): domain Bacteria; phylum Planctomycetota; class Phycisphaerae; order Sedimentisphaerales; family Anaerobacaceae; genus JAFGPS01. The sequence continues at coordinate 4,799 of CAZFOQ010000119.1, forward strand.
CAACATCGTGACCTTATACCAGGTCTCGTACATACGTCGACCATAGATGCCCCGGATAGTTAATCCATTAAACACCACCAAACTCCAGTCAATAGCCTTCTCCGGTAAGATCCCCAGTAAGGCAATCTTACCTCCATGACACATCACTGACAACATGCTCTCAAACGCACTTGCGTTGCCGGACATCTCCAGACCGACGTCGAATCCCTCCTTCATGCCCAGTTCACTCACGACCTGCTCAACACTCTCAGTACGAACATCCACCGCACGTGTCGCGCCCATGGTCTGGGCTAACTGCAGGCGATAGGGATTGACATCCGTAATCACCACATGTCGGGCACCGGCCCGTTTAGCCACGGCAACCGCCATACAGCCGATTGGTCCGGCCCCGGTGATCAGGACATCTTCACCAACCAAATCGTAGGACAGGGCCGTATGGACCGCATTGCCAAGGGGATCGAAACAACTCAAAACATCCGTAGGAATTCCCCGATCACAGTACCAAACGTTGGTCACCGGGATCGAGAGATACTGAGCAAAGGCCCCATCGCGATTCACACCGATGCCCTGGGGGTCCTTACACAGATGACGCCGTCCCGCCAGACAATTGCGACACTTCCCACAGACCACATGTCCTTCCCCGCTGACCAGATCCCCCGGCTTAAAATCATGTACATTGTCACCAATCGCCTCAATGACACCCACAAACTCATGCCCAATCACCATGGGTGTCTTTATGGTTTGTTGGGCCCAGGTGTCCCAATTATAAATATGCACGTCCGTCCCGCAAATGGATGTCTTGACGACCCGAATCAGTACATCATTAATCCCTACCTCCGGTTGGGGAACATCCTCTATCCATAACCCGCTTTTTGCCTCTTTCTTGACCAATGCCCTCATTGTCTCACCTTTTTAACGGAATCCCTTGCCAGCCAACTTTTTGCTTTTCTCCAGACTCGTATACGATCATAATAAAATAAAATTATTATACTAAACTGTTGTTTACTATACTATATATGCCATGATAAACAATTATTTATTTTGATGAACTTTTGAGTTTATGGCTAATCACATCAAAAAATTTGGACAGCAGCTCCATACTCAGCGTTAAGCACGACATTTAACCCTGGAACAACTCTCCAATCTCGTGGGAGTCTCCAAGGCCATGTTAAGTCAGATCGAGAAGAGCAAAATCAATCCAACCGTTGCAATTATCCTCAAGATTGCGGATGTCCTGAAGATTAGGATTTTAGATTTAATCGAAGAATCCACGCAAAAAAACATTTTACGCCTCATCCATGAAGATGATGGACACCACACCTTTCGCAAAGACGACGCCTGTGAAATCCGCACCCTAAGCCCCTTAATCCTTGAAAAAAGCATTGAGTTCTACCGCATCAAGCTCAAAGTGAACGGTGAGTTGTGTAGCGAAGCTCATTTCTCCGGCACCGAAGAATTCCTTTACGTCGCACGGGGCAAACTCCTCGTCACCAGTGGCTCAGAATCCACCCCTGTCAGTAAAGGCGACTCCCTCCAGTATCGAGCTGATGTCGCTCACTGCCTGTGCAACCAAGGTAAAAGTTTGGCCGAAGCCTTCCTCATTGTACGCTATAAGGACAAACCGCTTTAAGGGCATCGGTTTTGCCTTGGTTGGTATAACGCTACAATAACGCACTTCCTGCCTGCGTCATGGGTCATACCTCCGCAGATCATTGAACATAAGCATCAGCTCACTGTCAATAAGTCGTTTCCTAGGGACGTAGGATTCAAAAAATGCTGGCCGAACCAAAGAACAGATTTTCTGCCATTACTCCAAAACTTCATCCTCGCTAGCTCGGCCAAGAAGTGATGATTTCATATTGTCAGGTGAAAGCGGCTTCGAGATGAGCGAGGAAGCTCTGGCTCCTCAAATTTTACTTGATTTATGATATCCCTGGGGTTATATTTATATTATTTACTATCTTTATCAATTAGAGAAGACCTGAAGTATGAAACCCTTGATTTCCAAGAAGGTCAGTACGTTTAAGAGCACCAAGTCACCGGTCCGGGAGATCATGGACCTGGCCAACCCGCAATTTTTCAAGCAAGCAGGACTCGATCCTGATGAGGTGATCTCGTTTTCCGGCGGCTGGGTCAACCATGAATCCCCAAGTGAACTGCGCGAGGCTTATGCTCAGATCACTCATGACATGAAGCGTTTCCACAGCAGTGGCGCCTATCCTCCCACCATTGGATTACCGGAATGTCGTCGTGCTATAGTGGATTTCGAAAAACACCTTTACGGAGAGGAGATGGAACTAAAACCGGAGAACATTGCGATTGGATGTAACTCGACACAAATGATGTTTAATCTGATGTATATTACGCTCGATCCAAGCGATAAGCTGCTTCTACTGGATCCGTCCTACTGCAACTACCCCTCGCAAGTCTCATCGATTGAGTATATAAGGATCATACGATTCCCCGTATTAGATACGACCCAATGGCGTTATGTGGCAGATGAGAGGAAGGATGCACTTGCAGCGTTGATACGGACGGAAAAGCCTAAGATGATTCTGCTTTGTGCTCCGGACAATCCCACATCACAGGTTTTGTCGACGGCCTTTGTGAAAGCCGCCTTGGAGGCTGCACAGGAGGTCGGGAGTTTTCTGGTTATTGACTTTGCGTACAAGGCGTTGGTCTGGGGCGATACGACTCCGGAATATTTTTCATGGGGCCCGAACGACAACTACGTCTCCGTCCATTCCAATTCCAAGTGGTGCCGCGGGCTTGGTCGGAGGCTCGGTTGGGTGGAGGCCCCGATCGAGATCGTAGAAGCCTTTGAGGCCGTGCAAAGTTCAAGCATTCTCTGTCCGGACACACTCCATCAAATGGCGCTGACCGATTACATTACACGTGGCATCGAAAGCGACAGCATTAAACCTTATATTCGTGAAACCGCTCAACTCTATAAAGCCGCAGCACAACGAACGATCAAGGCGATCGACACCTATCTGAATCTACCCTGTTTGATACCCCAAGGCGGACTCTATACCGTGGTTCGAACGGATGTGGAAAGTTCCGAATTCACGCGCAATGTTCTCGAGAATACCGGTGTGATCGTCGTTCCTGGATGGGGATTTGGTGAGACTCTGAAACAAGCCGTACGTCTTTCCTATGGCCCGCTGGTTCACAATCTCGACAAGATAGACGAGGCCATGCAGCGGATCGGTACATTTCTTGATACTATGGGCACATAAAAGCTCTGGGCATAGAATAGAGTTTTTGATATGAAACATTCGAGGGCCATTCGGGTCAAGTATTAGTCTTTCCTATCATCTTCTTATATGCACGCTTCTTAAAGCCTTTTGATCTTTCGAAAGTGGCAACATTCTGGCTAACACCTTGTCTCCGCAATTGGGATTCGTAGCTGGGATCGGACATCAAAATAGTGAAGCTCCCCGACCAAAGGTCGGGGCTTCTTAAAAACTCCATAACATAGGTTCATCATATGAAAAACTGTGTTTTTCTATATAACGCTTTATCACATCATCTGTCATCTGCTCACCGACAGTCCGAACAAAATATCCCTGTTCCCAAAAATGACCACCCCAAAGTTTTTTCCTTATTTCGGGAAACTCCTCAAATATTTTGCCCGATGAAATACTCTTTATTATCGCTACTACACTTGAAATCGAATATCTTGGAGGAAAAGACAAAAGTATACGAATGTGCTCCTCAGCTACTTCACAGCTATCTATCTCGAAATCAAACTCTTCCGCTATTTTATAAAACAACTTCTTCACCCTGTCGCGTATCGCTTCGACCAAGATTTTCTTCCTATACTTTGGGCACCATACCAAATGGTATTTGCTCTCATAAACAGCATGACTTGTGTGGCCGACATCGACGATGTACGCATCTTCGACAAGGCGTTGACAGAGGACGAGATCGCGGCGATCGCTTCGCTCTATTAAGGGATCCTTTAGTCCCGACGTTATGACAGTAATTCAGGGCCTGTGCCGTACGGCACAGGCTCTTTTTGGTGCGCCGAGCATGCTCGGTAACTTGGAGGTGAGGCTTCGACTGAGTTCAATCGAAGTCAAGTCCTCTACACAACCTGATGGAGGGTGACACTCCATCGTTCTTCCGTATTACTCACATCGGTCCTGGCCACCCAGAGCATCCCGATTGGGGTGGTTGGAGTGGAAGGTATGAGCTTTATACCCCAGCGAAGAAGAATTTCCAATACGAACCAGAAACACGCCCTATTTGGACGGGATGAAGTGAATGAGGTGGTCGGTGTGGACGGTAAGCACTACACGACCAACCAAGCCACCATATGGAGGTGGCGTCAGGCATATCAGCATGACTTCGCTGCGCGAATCGATTGGTCTAACACCGACTCCTTCATCAGGGCCAATCATCGGCCCGTCGCCGCATTCGCTGGTAATACTATCCAAGATATAATTCATATCATGGCAAAACCTGAAGAGACTGTCAGGCTCAGTGCTACCAGCTCGACAGATCCTGATGGTGACAGGATTTCGTACCGTTGGTTCCAATATCGTGAAGCAGGGACATTACCAGCAAAGCTCAAGATCGAAACAACGACAAAGTCAAGATGTCCTTCACGCTTGGCTGCTTTTCAAGACAAGGCACATTCCACATCTTCCTGGAAGCGTATGATGATGGCGAGCCAAGTTTGTGTAGTTATCGTAGGATTATTATCACAGTCGAGCCTTGAGCAAAGAGAGGGATGATTAATATTTTTTGAAGGATTAAATAATCTGCTCAGACAATAAATACAACTTGCACTTTGGAATTTATAAAGATAGAATAATGTGTATTGTGCCATAAATTATAACAGAATTTATCAAGTTATTGTAATTTAGGAGTTCATTAATGACAAAGAAGCTATTCCTATTTTCTATTATGATCTTAGCTCTTACTTTGTTCGTTTCGGGTTGCAGACAAAAAAAACAGTCACCATCAGGCGAGGAAAAAGCTCAAGGCGCCAAGAAAATAGCGGTCGTGATTTCCACTTTAAATAATCCCTGGTTCGTTGTTTTAGGTAATACCGCAAAAGAAAGAGCCGAACAACTGGGTTATGAGGCAATCATCTTCGATTCTCAGAATGACACCGCCAAGGAGTCGGATCACTTTGATAATATTATCACGGGGGGCTATGTTGCTATTTTATTTAATCCAACCGATGCGGATGGTTCCATAGCAAACGTGCAAAAATCTAAAGAAGCAGGCATACCTACATTTTGCATTGACAGGGAAATCAACGCTAATGATGTTGCAACCGCTCAGATATTGTCCGACAACTACGCTGGTTGTGTAGAGTTAGGCCAGTATTTCATCAAAAAAATGAACGCAAAAGGCAAGTACGTTGAGCTTCTTGGAATCCTCGGTAGCAATAATACATGGAACCGCTCAAAGGGTTTTCATAGTGTCGTTGATAATTACCCGGAGTTGAAGATGGTCGCTCAGCAAGCCGCGGAGTTCGACCGAACCAAGGCTATGGAAGTTCTTGAATCGATTATCCAAGCAAATCCCGACATAAACGCCGTATTCTGTGGCAATGATGCGATGGCGATGGGTGCTTATCAGGCTCTTGTAGCTGCCGGCAAAGCTGATACGGTAATGGTGTTTGGTTTCGACGGCGCACAAGATGTAATTGATTCTATTCGTGACGGCAAGATAGCTGCGACTGGAATGCAGTTTCCCAAGAGAATGGCTCGAATGGCCGCCGAACAGGCCGACGAATATATCAAGGGCAAGAGAGATTTTCCACAAAAGGTACCGGTTGCCGTCGAGTTGGTCACACAGGAAAATATTGCCAAATATACCGCTTATGGTAGACAATCTAAAGATTAACACCATCTTTCGATCCAAGGCATTGTGCATGCCGGAATTTACTTATGAAGAAGGTATACAAATATATAGTAGCCGCTGCAATAATTTCGTTTTTGGTGTACAACAGCATCTTCTTTGAGAACCTAAAAGACGTAAAGGAACAACAGCAAAGGGGAACATTCAATGCGGCCCAGTACGCCAGAGACTTTTGGGACAGTCAATTGATTGGTGTTTTGGACAAGGCAGTCGATGCCAAAGAGTTAATCGAACTGTTCAATACGAATATGACCGAAGCTATCAGAAGATACGGCAAGACACCGGGTGTTTCGAGGATTTACGCCTATTTGCTAAGAGGCGATGGAAAAATCCTTACGATTGGTGAAGACTTTCTGGATGTTAGCATCAGAGAACCGTGGGCAAATCCGGATATCAGGATAATATCCGGATTCTACATCCCAGGAAACGCTGTCCGGGACGCATCCGGCCTGATCGATGTAAGTGAGTTCTCGGATACGATGAAATTCAATGAGATAGGTAGTGAAATTAACAAGATAGTGGTCAAAGAAGTGATTAGGCCTTTCCTGGATAAAAATCCACAGGCTGGTCAAACCGTCAGATTCTTTGGAGCGACCCAAGTGGCTCAGGATGCCGCCGAAGAGACTCTTTTTGGGCAGTTGATTGGTGACAACGCTGAGACAAAAGATTTTCAACTTGTCAGGATTGTACCAATCAGGCTGGAATTAGAATAATCTTTGTAGAACAATACGTATTATGGCTCAGTCTCAAACTAACAATATTGTTCTTAAGGCGATGAGTATCAGTAAGACATTTGGCGGTATCAAAGCCCTGGACGATGTAAGTCTGGAAGTTTATGTAGGCCAGGTCAATGCCATTGTCGGTGAGAACGGAGCGGGTAAATCAACATTGATGAAGATTCTTTCCGGTGTGTACCAGGAATACGAAGGTCAGATTTTTCTTAATGGGCTCCAGGTCACTTTCGCAAATCCGAAAGAAGCGCAGAACAACGGTATTGCAATAATACACCAGGAACTGAATCTGATTCCGTACCTAAGTGTCGCCGAGAACGTCTTTTTAGGCAGGGAATTTGTCAATCGATTCGGCCTGATTGATTACAAGAGGATGCATAGCGAAACAAAGAAGTTGTTGGAAAGACTCGATCTGCACATTAGTCCGCGGACCCAGGTTTCAAATCTGCGGATTGGTCAGCAGCAGGTTGTGGAGATTGCACATGCTTTATCGCTGAATGCTCGCATTGTGATCATGGATGAACCCACCTCTGCGATCAGTGAACATGAGATAGAGGTTCTATTCGGCCTGATACGGTCTCTTAAGGCCCACGGAGTCGCGATTGTTTATATAACACACAAGCTCGATGAACTCTTTCAGATCGCAGACACCGTAACGGTTTTACGTGACGGAAAGCTCGTCGGTTCCGGTTCGATTGGAGATGTTTCGCATGATGACATAGTTCGGATGATGGTCGGAAGAAACATGAAGGATTTTTTCGTAAAGTCCGATGTAGTAAAATCAAGGGAAGTTTTAAGTGTTAGGGACATGTGCCTTGCTCATCCAAGACGCCGGGGTGACTATATTGTGGACCACGTCAGCTTTACGGTAAAAGCCGGCGAAGTTTTAGGTTTATTTGGTTTGATGGGGGCCGGCCGAACCGAGCTATTGGAAACGATTTTCGGCCTTCATCCGAAAACATCTTCAGGAAGTATTTTTATAAATGGTCGAGAGAGTAAAATAAACTCACCGGCTGATGCAATCAATTCAGGGATAGGTTTTATCACTGAAGACAGAAAACAGGAGGGGCTGGTTCTGCAAATGTCGGTTGCTTCGAGTATTAGTTTGGCAAGTTTGGAACAGACAGAACGTTTTGGATTCTTGAGTAACAGGCTTGAGACTCGTCTGGCTCGGGACTACGTCGAGCGTTTGAGGATAAAAACGTCGTCCATACGGCAGGTCGTCGAGAACCTGAGCGGAGGAAACCAGCAAAAAGTGGTAATTGCCAAGTGGCTCGCTACCGATCCGAAGATTCTCCTGCTGGATGAACCGACTCGGGGAATCGATATTAACACGAAGAACGAAATATATAGACTTATAAGCGAACTTGCTCAGAGGGGCCTTGCGATAATCATGGTATCTTCGGAACTGCCGGAGATAATGGCTATTTCGGATCGAATCATTGTACT
>CAZFOQ010000120.1:0-12580 GCA_964520535.1 uncultured Pirellulales bacterium
CCAGACATCGGCAAGACAGCATAAAAATATTCAATATTAAAAGGACACAAGGGATTTGTGGTGAATCAAGTAAAACGTAAAACACAAGTCCTGACTCTTGATATTTGTAGCAGCGGAACAGATGATCTGCTTTTATTCAGAGTTTGATTTATCCTTGGGAATATCTGATCATGAAGAAAATACTTGCAGTTATTGGAAGTCCTCGCAGGAACGGGAATACACATATACTGGTCTCGAAAATAGCAGAAGGTGCAAGATCAAAGTCAGCTATAGTCAATGAGCTGTTTTTAGGTGAGCTTACAATCAGGGAGTGTGACGGATGTCATATATGCTGGAAGGGAAATGAATGTAGTAAGAATGATGATATGCGAACTATCTATCCCAGGATTATTCAAAGCGACGTCATCATTTTCGGTACGCCGGTATATTGGTATGGGCCAACCGCTCTGATGAAAGCTTTCATCGACCGATTTGTGTACTTCAATTGCCCCGAAAACAGACAAAAGATACGAAATATGTCGGCAGTAATTGCAATCCCCTTTGAGGAAGAGTGTCTTGAAACAGCCATGCCTGTTGTCGAATTTTTCCAAAAATGTCTTGAGTATCTGCAGGTCAGGCTGATCGGCAAGATTGTTGCTCCCGGAGTGAGCGGCAAAGGAGAGATTAACCAGAAATCAGAGCTTTTGCACCAAGCATACGAGCTTGGACGAACTATAGCCGACGGCGTAAACGAGCAGTCGGGATGCATTTAATACTGGCTGCTGGCGACTTGTGACTCGTATATAAAATAGCTTGAAATATAATCCGTAAATCATATCTCGCGTAGATTCAGCCTATAATTGCAACAATGCTATTTTTTAATTTTCAAAACAACTCCCTGCAATGGATTGAGGATTTTCCTACAATAAATTGAGCGTATTCCTGCTTGCATAGTTTAGCCAGCCAGCCGAAAATCCAAAAGGCATTTGCACAAGGCCAACGACTTGAACTATGATTTTCAGTCAGGTTCTTGAGTATGGAAGCTCAGGGCCGTTTGCATCTGGGGGGCAGGTCGTTGGCTTTTCTTTTGGGGGCGAAAGCATGGTCAAGAGAATCCCATGTAGAATTATCAATTCAATTGCACTTAGTGAGGTTATGAGCGGTTCCTGTTTTTCCGATGGGCAGCAGAGCGTTATGCCCAGTTGTACTGATTTGGCCCATGCTGATGATGGCAGGTCTAATGACTGGCATAACTTTACTTCCGGCCGATACCGGCAATTTTTAGCAAGATACTCAGAACCTGATGATTCTGCCGGGCGGTTTATCGATTGCTATATTTAAGCCACAGCCTGTAAAATAATAGCAATTATCGATAAATTTGATTGACTTTCTCCTTTGGTCCTCATAATATTCATCTGGTAGAGATAACATCAGGACTACCGAAAGCCTCATCGTATTCATCTGCGTGAATTGAACGGCTCGTCGCTATGTTGGAGATAGAGCTATGCGAGATGGGAAAAAAGTCGTAAAGGATGAGCAAGGCAGGTCAGAATCCCGTCAAACTCAAAAACGGTTAGAACAAATCCAGGGGAATCCCTCGCACATAAAGAGCCTAAAGACAGAAATACAAGATTCAGAGGCATGGTACCGTGCTTTATTTGACAATGCCAATGATACTATATTCCTCATGAAAGGCGATAGATTCATCGATTGTAATCCGAAAACACTCGAGATGTTCGGCTGCACAAAAGAGCAGATCATTGGCAAAACTCCTCATAGTCGTTTCTCCCCGAAGATTCAGCCGGATGGCCAGACCTCCAAAGACAAAGCATCGGAGAAAATCCGATTAGCTTTAGAAGGACAGCCTCAGGTCTTTGAGTGGAAACACATTAGGTATAATTGCACACCCTTCGATGTACAAGTCTCACTGAACCGATTGGAGCTATCTGGAAATGTATTCATTCAGGCCATAGTCAGGGATATCACCGAACGTAAGCATGCTGAGGAAATGCTGAAAGAGAGCGAAGAACGGCTCTCGGTTATTTTCAATAACACCTCTGATCTACAACTATTATTATCAGTTGAAGCTGATAAAGAATTTCGTGTATTGAACGTTAATAAATCCAACATTGAAACTGCCCGGAATTTGGGTTTCGATGTTTCTGAAAAAAGCTTTATCGGCAAAACTATCGAACAAGTGCTATTAGGCATGTTTGAACTTAGCCAGGAGGCACTTGATTACACACTGAAAAATTTACGACAGGCTGCTGAATCCGGCATGCCGGTTTTTTATGAAGAATCCTTTAGATTCGGGAATAACCGTTACGACTCAGAGGTTACAATCGTTCCAGTATTGAACAAAAGCGGATCATGTTTGTATATATTATGGTCATCTCACAACATTACTGATCGTAAGAAAGCTGAGGAAAAACTGCATCGTGCACGTCAGGACTGGGAAAATATATTTCAAGCAATCGGGCAACCTTCGTTTATCCTTGATCCGCAACACAAGGTAATATCAGCTAATCGTGCCGCCGTGAAAAAGACAGGCATACCATTAGAACACCTTAAGGGTAAACAATGCTCTGAGCTCCTTCATGGAAAAGAGCACCCTCCCAAAGAATGTCCAATGGAGAAGATGCTGCGCTCTGGTTGTGTCGAGACTGTGGAGATGGAGATTGAAGCTTTCGGAGGCACTTATCTGGTATCATGTACCCCAGTTTTTGACAATGAATGCTGGCTTGAAAAAGTAATTCATATAGCCACAGATATAAGCGATCGTAAAGAAACCGAACGAAAGCTCCGTGAGCACGAAGCACAGCTTAAGTCACTTACCTCGGAATTATCACTTGCTGAAGAGCGTGAAAGACGGCGTATTGCCGCAGGTATACACGACGACATCGCTCAAAGGCTGGCACTTGCCAAACTCGAATTAAAATCAATGCAAAATTCAATATCTGATAGGGATACGTTGACATTGCTTGAAAGCCAGTGTAAAACCATGGACCGGATTATGGAAGATGCCCGTTCGCTGACTTTCGAACTAAGTAATCCTTTATTATATGAAATTGGAGTTGAGGCTGCAGTAGAATCATGGCTGACAGAGGAAATCCAAGAAAAATGCGGAATCAAATGCAAATTCACATCTCAAGGACCAGAAATCAGTCTTGATGAGGATATTAGAGTTGTTCTGTATCAAGGCGTTCGAGAACTATTAACAAATATAGTAAAACACGCCAATGCAAATAAAGTTGAAGTGCATGTTGTTAAAAGTTATAACCAAATTAATGTTATTGTTGAAGATGACGGCACCGGAATTATAAAACCTAAACTCAGTTCATCTGAAAGGGGAAGGGAAGGCTTTGGCCTTTTCAATATCAGGGAGAGGTTGGAGTATCTGGGCGGAAATCTGAATATTAAATCTACGCCTAAAAAGGGGACTCGTGTCACCATGAGCATTCCATTAAAATTTAATAAAGCAGCTCAAAAAAAGGAGAGATTGCCATGAGAATACTCATTGTTGACGACCATGGCATTGTCAGAGAAGGTTTGAAATCCTTAATAGAACAACAACCCGAAATGGAAGTTGTCGGTGAAGCAGAAGACGGACAGACGGCTGTACAGCTAACAAAAGAACTTTATCCTGATGTGGTGATAATGGATGTGAGTATGCCCAATCTAAACGGTGTGGAGGCTACAAAATATATCCTTCAACAAAAGTCGGACGTTAAAGTAATAATTCTATCGATGCATCTGGATAGGCATATTGTAAAAGAGTGCCTTAAAGCCGGCGCTTCGGGTTATGTACTCAAGTCGTACCTTTTCGACGAACTCTTAAATGCTCTGGAAGCGGTTAAGGCACATGAGTGTTATTTGAGTCCTCGAATAACCGGAGTTGTTGTAGAGAACTATAGAACTGAGCAATCAGTAGGTACAATGCAGGAACCAGCCAAACTCACCGCAAGAGAACGGCAAATCCTGCAACTTATTGCAGAGGGAAAAACAATTAAAGAAATTGCAAGAATTTTGCACATCAGTCCTAAAACCGCTGATGCGAATCGTCGCCAGATTATGAACAAACTTGAAATCTTCAATGTTGCAGAACTCACAAAGTATGCAATTCGCGAAGGGCTAACATCACTGGAGTTCTAATCGAGCTTCTATAAAATAAGCAACCGGAGAGATGTAAGCTTTTTCCGGCTTAAAGTATATCTTCTGATAAGGCTAAAGGTATACTTTCATTAATTTGCAGCTACACCGAAACTTACAATACCCTATCTATATCAAACAAGGAATTTCCTATCTCAAATCGAGGAATATCCTGCTATGCACATCATCGTAGTATTATCGACAATATATATAGCTTATTGGGCCATAGACCTGTTCCTAAAAAGCTCTGTTTTTCATGTAAAGGCTACTCAAGATTTTCTTTGTAGACTGGGTGGAACAGGTCGTGGCCTTCATTTGTGAAATGCGTTCAAATTCATAGCAGAATGTCAAAATAGCAATTGAATGCGTAATTATCTTTATGCTGCTAAATAGAGAAAGGTGACAAATAGTGTTAAGAACTGAACCAATACTGTTAATTGAAAACGATCCTAAAAACACAAAGAACATTATGTCCGCATTCGAGGCTATGGAGGTGAAAAGCCCCCTGGTTCATTTAAACGATAGCAAAGGGGCATTAAATTACCTGAGAAACAAGAATAACAAAAAGCCATGGTTAATTTTTTTAGGGCTGAATACGCAGAGCCTGGACGGCCTTAACTTTCTTAAAATAATCAAATCAGACGATAACCTGAGAATAATTCCCATTGTTATCATTGCAGACTCTGATGAAGATCGGAATATAGTTAAAGGTTTTGAACTCGGTATTGCCGGCTATATCGTCAAGCCTCAAGACACTTCAAAAATCCCCAATATAATCAGGACAATAATGGAATATTGGACTTTATCTGAGTTACCACCTAAAGGAGGATAAGCCCTGTGGGCGTTCGGATTGTTTTAGTTGACGACCATGGCATTATTCGTCAAGGTCTTCGCTCCTTGCTCGAGTGTCAGCCAGATATGGAAGTTATAGGGGAGGCAGAAAATGGGCATACTGCGGTAGAGCTCGTCCGTGAACTGCAACCAGATATAGTAATCACAGATGTAACTATGCCTAACCTGAATGGGATGGACGCAACACGTCAGATTACTCACCTGTTTCCACAAGTGAAAGTAATTGGGTTGTCTGGACATACTGACAATTCTTTTATAATAGGGATGCTTAAAGCCGGCGCTTCTGCTTATGTTCTGAAGCAATGTTTATTTGATGATCTTCTTGAGGCCATACAAGTGGTAAGTCAAGGCGGTACTTATCTAAGCCCGGAAACCACAGGAACAGTCGTCAGCAATTATATCCAGCTTCTGTCCGAGTCCACTGATTCGCCATTAGGGATTCTTACCGAACGAGAACGAGAGGTGCTTCAACTCATAGCGGAGGGAAAATCAACAAAGCAAATTGCTTTAGATTTACATGTAAGCACAAAGGCGATTGAGTCCAACCGTCGAAAGATCATGGAAAAGCTTAACAGCCACAGCGTTGCAGATATGGTCAAATGTGCGATTATCGGTGGGCTCACTTCTCTTGAATTATAGGCAAGAACGGACAACACCGATAATAAGTTTCAGCGTTACGATAGCGGTGACTTTTCTTGACGCCAGCCCCACTGAAGATTTACCCACCAAACTTGAAAGTCAGAGAATCAAATGCAAATATGTTATTTTCTTGACTATACGGTTTTATAAGATATAATAATATTGGCTTTTCAATTTTCTCAGGGGAAGCAACAAAGTGAAAGGGTGTATAATCAATAATGTTTGAGTTGAGGCATTTCTTACAACAGCAAAACCAGCGCACAACAGATGCGTTATAACTATCAACAGTTCTTCGGGGTAAAACGCAAATGAAGCACAGATGTATTGTCTTCATAGTCATTCTGGCGGTTTTGCCGCTTTGCGGCAGGCTTTTTGCCCGACCAACTACCTCATACGAAGCTGAACAAGTAGTAACCGGCTGGCTCAAAGCTGATTCTCAGCCTCTCGGCACAAATCTTGGCCGAACTGTGTCGAAGATTGAAACGTTTGTCAATGATAACGGGCAGGCCGTATATTACATCGTCTATGTGAAGCCTCTGGGATTTGTGATTGTCTCAGCGGATGATTTGATTGAGCCGATTATTGGATTTTCGGACGATGGGACATTCAATCCGTCACATGAGAATCCGTTATGGGCTTTGGTACATAACGACCTCAACAGTCGAATTACAGCGACTCAGGACACCATAGATCTGCCGGGAACAATTGAAAATTCGGTAGCTTCTAATGCCCGGAGCAAATGGGCAAACTTCATCAACCTGGCCGATGCTGGCGAAGGCGGTTTCAGCCTGATGAGCCTGAGCTGTCTGTGTGATATTCGTGTGGTACCATTTGTGCAAAGCCGATGGGGACAGACTACTGCTTGCGGGGAAAATTGTTTTAATTACTACTGCCCCAATAACTATTCCTGCGGGTGTCTCGCCACAGCGATGGCCCAGTTGATGCGCTACTTCGAGCATCCGACAAGCGGGATCGGCAAGAACGAGTTTATGGTCGCTGTTGACGGAACAGAAGAAATACTCTCTACGCTTGGAGGTGACGAGAACGGTGGGCCGTATAACTGGGGCGATATGGTGCTCAAGCCATATCTCAATTGTAGCAAACTCACCGAGTTGCAACGACAGGCAATCGGAGCACTCTGCCATGATGCGGGTATTGCAATCCATATGCAATACAGCGATGAGGGATCCGGCGCACTGATGCCTGATACGATGTTTGCTCTGGTAGACACTTTCCAGTACAGCAGTGCCATCATGGGATATAATTATGGCAATGACATCGGTTCCGGACTACACGAGATGATTAATCCCAATCTCGATGCAAAAGCACCCGTTCTTCTTGGTATTGAAGGTAATTCAGAATTAGGTAGCGGACACGCTGTTCTGTGCGACGGATACGGATATAACTCTTCAACATTATATTACCATCTGAATCTGGGCTGGAGCGGAATTTATGATGCATGGTATAATCTGCCTGCCATCAACGCCGATACGGAATACAATGCAGTCACATCATGCCTTTACAACGTTTATATATCCGGCACAGGTGAGATTATCAGTGGACGCGTCTTAGATCCGGAAGGCAATCCCATAGCTAATGCCAATGTCTCCGCCACTTCAGGCAGCCATAATCCTCCTCCGGCTTTGACCGATGACAAAGGGATTTACGCTCTTAAGGGGCTAAATTCAAACTCTTCTTATAGGTTACGAGTAGAGAAGGATGGTTATATTTTTTCAAGCCAACCTGTTGCAACGCGAATCTCAAATCAAGGCCGTGAAACATCAGGGAATCGTTGGGGTATCGATTTTTATGCCGTGATGGTACTGAATCCTCCGCCGATTCCACCGCTTTATGTTAATGATGACGCTCCCAATGACCCCGATCCGAATGATGCGGCCGTTTCCGATCCTGATGAAGACGGTTCAGCGGACCATCCCTTCGACACTATTCAGGAAGCCATTGACACAGCAGAATCAGGAGGGATTATAATTGTTCTGCGCGGGACCTATACAGGCGAAGGTAACAGGGATCTGGACTTCAAAGGCAAAGCAATCACAGTTAGAAGCACAGACCAAAATGACGCTGCTGTTGTCGCCGAGACAATAATCGATTGCAACGCAACCGAAGCCGATCCACACCGTGGATTTATATTCCAAAGCTACGAGACGTCTCAATCGATCGTGGCGGGTTTGACTATTACAGGAGGGAATAACGAGTTCGGAGGCGGAATCTACTGCGGATCATGCGCTGAACCAACGGTGATTGACTGCATATTCCGTGAAAACCAGGCATCTTTTGGCGGCGGCATCTACATAAGTAATACCGGCCCAACGCTGACCAACTGTAAATTCAATAATAACCGGGCCGATGCCGGTGGTGCCATATATAATTTCGCAGAAGGAGCCGATTGCAATCTAATAATGGATAACTGTCTTATTCACGGCAACACAGCAATCCACAACGGCGGAGCGATATACAATAGTGGACAGGTTAATTCGATATTGACAAATTGCGTATTTACCAAGAATACATCTTCAGGCGGTGGTGGAGCCATACGGAATACCGACTCAGCCAATCTAACTTTAATCAATTGTATTTTCAGCAAAAACATCGCGGAAATATTCGGTGGCGGCATACGAAATTCCAACAACTGCGATGTCACACTAACTAACTGTACGTTCAGTGCAAATTCTGCCCCTTATGGAAGTTCCCTTGCATGCACTGCCGATGATGAAGGTGGACAAGCTCCGAGTAATTGTAAAATTATCAACTGTATTATCCGCGATAGCGGCGATGAAATATGGAATGAGGACCGTTCGACAATTACTATAACCTATAGCAATGTGCCGAATAGCCAGGGCACAGGTCCATGGTTGGGCGAAGGTAACATTGATACCGACCCTTTCTTCGCAGACATTGATAATGGTGATTTTCATTTAAAATCCCAGGCCGGAAGATATGAACCATCCAGCCAAAGCTGGATTATCGACGACGTTACAAGTCCTTGCATTGATGCAGGTGACATGAGCAGTCCTGTTGATTCTGAGCCACCACCAAATGGTGGCATAATCAATATGGGTGCGTTCGGCAACACCGCAGAAGCCAGCAAATCATTCCCTAACTGAGATCCTTAAATCACTTGAAGTAAAATTTCAGACCTACTCGCTAAACGACAGCTAAGAGCGCCAACTTTATAATTGTCTCAATTATCAACAGGCTCAATGGATTACCATATCAAAAGGCATCATCATAATAACATTTTCCCGGCGGATTAGTTCTATCCGCTGCAGGGCCTGATATAGTGCTTTCGCACGCTGTGGCTCAGTCTTTCTCAGAAGATCAAAGAGAGTCTTAAAGGTCGGGTTGCCGATAAACAGGTTTGTCGCATCAGGCATTGAAATATCCGTCGGTTTTTCCCCCTGCCCCGAGTACTCGTCCATTAACATAGTTATAAAGTCCTTAGGACGAGGGATAACACGGATATCGTAGTCTTCGAGCGATGCTTTAGATACAGCATAACTAATTGCCTGGTTAAGCCCGCCTATTTTGTCCACAAGTCCGAGTTCCAGTGCCTGCTTTCCCGTATATACACGCCCCCCTGCTATTTGGTCAAGCGGCTTGGTAAGTTTGTCGCCACGGCCTTTGGCTACGTGGTCCTTAAAGACTTCGTAAATTTTTTGCATGTAATCCTCAAGCAACTGCCGCTGCGAATCATCAAAAGGTCGGAGGCTATTAAGGAAATCAGCATTAGCACCACGCTTATAGCCAATCCAGTTGACACCAAGTTTATCCCACATATCTACAGTAACGAGTTTTCCACCCACCACACCGATGGACGCTGTGACGGTGACCTCATCTGCAAAAATGGTATCGGCTGCACAAGATATATAGTAGCCGCCGCTGCCTGCGACATTGCCCATTGAAACGATCATTGGCTTTTTGTTTTTAAGCTGCCGCGTAGCATTGAGAATCACTTCGCTGGCTTCGGCGGAACCACCGGGGGAATCGACACGCATCACAACCGCCTTAACGGAATCATCCTTGGCGGCGACCTCAAGGGCCTTGCGGATGTCACCACTAAAAGCGATGCCGGATTGTCCAAACAAGCTTGGCTGACTATGACCCGGTATAATAACGCCCTCTACATAGATCAGAGCCACCGCGTCTTTTTGTGGCTTCTGGGGCGGATTAAGCATCTCGGCAAGGACGGCAAAAAATGCAAACGGATTGGCAAGATTGATTTGGGACTTTTTATCCTGGCCATATCTGTTATCAACTATAACTTTACCTTCAATTTCATCTTTAACTCGGATAAGAAATTCTTCTCGTGTTTCTACTGCGTCAATCAATCCCTTTTCCACCGCCTGTTCTGCGAGGTAGGGACCGTTATCGATAAGCTCTCTAACCTGCTCGGCTGTTTTACCGCGTGATTGTGCAATCATCTTTACCAGAGACTCGTAATAACCATCCAACAGCCAATTGATGTTCTCCTCGGCCGGCTCGCTCGGTTCCGAACGCGTAAACATCTCCGCAGCGGATTTAAAATCTCCCATTTGAAGAAAATCGCCCTGAACACCAATCTTGTCCAGCAGGTCCTTGACATAAACCGATTCGCCATAGATGCCGATAAACCACAGCGCCGACTGCGGTGCTACACTGAGATTATTTCCGGCACAAAGTAAACTATACACAAAGATGTTCATCCCCTCAGCGTGCACATATACCTTTTTCCCTGCCGCCTTGAGCTGAGCAATTGATTCCCGAATTTCCTCCAACTGTCCAAACCCAAGTGACATACCGTCAAAAGTCAATACTACAGCTTTAACTTCATCGTCAGTGCTTGCCTGTTCCATTCGGGAAACTAAAGTTCTCAACGACGTTATTTGTCCTGCTGTCAGACCTAAGGGATCAACCACTTCCGACTCACTCAATACACCGCTAAGATGAAAATGGGCCAACACTGAAGGCTTTACCTGTTCAACAGCCTGATCAGGCTCCAACGACATCTCCTCGGTTGCCTCTGCCTGTTCTGCCCCCAGAGATACCTGCCCTATAATGACAGACACTAATAAAAATGCAATCCACAATAATTTCACTTTTAACAATCTCATGATTAATCTCCTTTCAAATTGAATATATATCGTATATTTGTTAATGCTTAACAAATACTAAAGGAATCATGTGCACCGCACATCAATCCAGTGTTCGCTTCGATAGTATAATCCCATCCTTAAAATAGGTCAAGCTTATACTGAATAGCCATAACTATCATTTTTTATCATCTTGGGAGTGGAATGGCGGTGTTTTCTCTAAGGCCTGCTTGAATAAAGGCGCCATATCCACAAGTTCAACGATCCGGCCGCTTTGGGCCGTAGCCCATGCTTCGAGAAAAATCCGGACCGAAGCTAAACTAACGCCGTCAGGCATCCAGGGCAAAGCGGAGCAGACTCCCCCTATCGCTGCCGGGATGAGAATATCACCAAACTGCATTTGCAAGGCGGAACGATAACCCGGTTCGTCGTAGGTTAAAAAACAAGGTTCCACTTCCGGAACAATCTCTCTGGATAATCGCCGTAGCAACTCTTCGACAGACCGCATTTCTATATTGTCCAAGCGCATCCACATGAGAACCAGAATGTCACTCAAACGACCACATTGCATAAACTCTGCGTCACCGGCCTGTTCATTGTCTCCCTTCTGCATAAGTTCATACATCGTACATATTGAACCATCCTGCTTTTGAAACAGTGACCCTCTCGATGCACATATATAAGATCCGGGAGTCCCTTCGGCAAAGCCAGGAGGCAGGTTTGGGTGGGTAAAGTCACCCGAAAGTCTCTGAATAATACTTTGAGCTGCTTGTGACTTGTCGATCTTCCATTCCTTGAATTCGGGCAGTGCCGCTCTGATTTCCAGGGCAACTTTTCCGATAACATGATCCGGATCTAAGATCCTCTGAGATGGTTTACCGATATCCTCCATAATTGCCCGAGCCCTGCGCTCCATTTCCTCTCTACCGCCGGGAGTCGCCAGCTTCTTTGCGACTTTCGAATGCCGCTGCATCAGCTTGCTTAGCAGCTCGTAAGGCACAGGACGCAAACGCAAGGCCTGGCGCATAACTTTATGGAGGGCTTCCGAGTCTCCGCCTTGATCTATTAAGTTTCCAAGCTGCTGCAGAATTCGTTCGCGCTGCTGGTCCATAGGCTTTTTCCCTTTCAAAATTTTCTCCGCCGCTTCCCGTAGACGCCGGCGTCCATCATGAAGACGTCGTTTGAGCGTACCGGATGGAATATCCAGAAAAAGAGCAGCCTGCTCAATATTATAACCCTCAAAGTAAAAAATCGATATTGCCTCCCGAAGCATCTCCGGCAGGTTCCCAACCGCTTCATGGATCAAGGCTGCCAACTCCCGCTGTTCCAGATTGGAACTCGGGATTTCTGTCTGCGTATCGGTTAGAGGCTGAAAATTGACTGCGTTCTTCCTGGTTTCGGAGCCTCTAAGACGCCGTGCTACACGAATGACGATCGTGTGCAGCCAGGGGCCGAATCGACTCGAATCTCGTAAATCCTGCAGACTCTCAAGTGCGGCAAAAAATGCCTCGGAAGCTGCGTCCTCAGCTAAAGCAAAATCTGCCGTAACTCCATAAGCCGTTGCCCTCGCCGCCCGCCAATAATGACCATATAGTTCAGCAATAGCCTCAGCTTCACCTTGTTTGGCCCTTTCGACCCATTCGTTTTCAGCATTTTTGGTCATTCTATTTATTATGTACTTTGCGGATAATCCGAGGTTCGCTCTTTTTTATACTTTTCGGTAACGCTTTAAGTTGACTATCGGGATTACATCATTTTTCATGCACAAACCATAGCCGTTTGTATTCTGCCACCGAATAAATGCCTATTTAGTCAATGTAAACTTTCGCATTTATATCAATGGTTTAAGCGGCTGGAGCTAACGCTTCCAG
>CAZFOQ010000121.1:0-12554 GCA_964520535.1 uncultured Pirellulales bacterium
CGGTTCCAACAAGGCGTAGGTAAAGTAAATACTATTGGCATCCGGAGACAGACAGGGCCCCCAAGCCGCATGTTTCTCTCTAATACTTTCTATGAGCTTAGGTGCTGTCCAACCCTTGTTCGTGTTTTCTGTGATGTAAAAACTCCCGGCTCCGGGAGAACGATGGACAGAACGACGGACATAACAAAATGTGTTCCCATCCGCAGAGAAGGTCCCACCGGACTCCCACGTTTGCGGCCGAGTATCGCTGATCAGTCCGGGGGCAAAGACCTGAGCCGTGGATCCGGGTGGGGTCTGTCCTAAATACGGTCCCTTGGCAAACGGTTCTGCCGTCGCTCGTATGCATACTACCACCACCAAAGTCATAATCCAATACATCATATTACTTGTATGTGGCATAAAAAAACCTCCGTTTAATATAGGTCCCTGACTATTTTATTCATCCCGCAGACTACATAAATTAATCCTAAAATCCCAATTTGACGCAGTTTCCATGAAAAATTCAAAATATTAGCTTGAATAATGAAAATCAAGCATTTTAAAAGGCAAAATAATCCCGATAAATCTCGCGAGGTTAAAATAACTTGACGAATTGGTTCCGTTTTTATACACTTTCAGGCTTGTTTTTCATTGTTTTTCAGGAGTAATTGTAGTGGAAGAAGCTATTGCAAAAGCTGGCGCTCTGATTGAGGCGATGGAGTATATTCGGCAATTTCGCGGGCGAATCGTGGTTGTCAAGCTCGGCGGAAGCATCCTCGACGATATGACTTTGCAAAAGAAATTGCTGACAGATATCGCTTTTATGGCGACGGTCGGGATGCGCCCGATCATCGTTCACGGCGGTGGCAAGGCGATCACCAGGGCAATGAACGAGGCAGGTATTGAAGCTGAGTTTGTCAAGGGCAGACGATATACCGATAAACGTACTCTGATGATTGTAGAGCATACGCTTGTCCACAAGGTCAATGCTCCTATCTGTGAAATACTGACTGAATTAGGGTGCGATCCGATGGGACTACATTCGCTTAGCAGTTGCGTGTTGTTTGCCGAAACCCTGAGACTGGACGGCGAAGACGGGCGAAAACTGGACCTTGGATTTGTAGGAAAGGTTATTAGTACAAACGCCCCTTTGATGAAAACACTCAGTGCCAATGGAACGATACCGGTTATTGCTTCGATAGCCAAAGATAAGATAGGCGGTAAGTTGAATGTCAACGCCGATAGTGCCGCCGGTAAGGTAGCCGCTGAAGTCGGAGCTGAAAAACTCGTTGTTGTGAGTGATACGCATGGGATAAGGACCGATATTGAAAATCCGGACAGTTGGATTTCGAGTTTGGATGAAACGAAGATTAAGGAAATGATTGATGATGGCATTATTACCGATGCGATGTTCCCCAAGGTCGAGGCGTGCCTTATGGCGTTGGAGGCAGGTGTCAAAAAGGCACATATTATCGATGGGCGAATACCGCATTCCTTACTGCTCGAGATTTATACGGACAAAGGGATCGGAACACAAATAGTCAGGAATTGAAATTATGAGATATGATCTATCAGAAGGCATAGAGAACGAAAGAAGTAATATGACCACACAGGAGATAATTGAATTATTTAATAAATAC
This sequence comes from uncultured Pirellulales bacterium, assembly GCA_964520535.1. GTDB lineage: Bacteria > Planctomycetota > Phycisphaerae > Sedimentisphaerales > Anaerobacaceae > JAFGPS01. The sequence goes on from CAZFOQ010000121.1 coordinate 1,620, forward strand.
GTTATTGCCAACTACGGCCGACTGCCGCGGGTGATTGTTAAGGGAGAAGGTTGTTACCTATATGACGCTGACGGCAATAAAATACTGGATATGTTCCCCGGCTGGGCCGTCAGTGCGATAGGCCATTGCCACCCCAGGGTCGTCGAGGCGATACGCAAACAGGCCGGGGAGCTGTTGCATATTGATAATACTTTCTATTCTGAGCCGCAGGGTAAATTGGCCAGGCTGCTCAGCGAAAGGGCTTTTGGTGGTAAGTGTTTTTTCTGCAATAGTGGAGCTGAAGCCAACGAGGCGGCGTTGAAATTGGCACGTCTACATACGGCACAGGAAAAATATAAATTCATCACCGCCGAAGGAAGTTTCCACGGCCGTACTTTTGCGACGATGACTGCAACAGCGCAGCCAAAACATCATGAAGGCCTGTTGCCGTTGCTGCCGGGTTTTGTCTATGTGCCGTTCAATGATGTTGCGGCACTTGAATCGGTTTTCAGCGATGAGGTGGCGGCTGTGATGGTCGAGCCGATTCAGGGTGAGGGCGGAATAAATTTAGCTACCGCCGAATATTTGCAGGCGATTCGTCGGCTCTGCGATGAAAGTGGGGCGCTTGTGATTTTCGACGAAGTCACAACGGGAATAGGCAGGACCGGCAAATGGTTCGCGTACCAGCATTTCGATGTTGAGCCGGATATTATCACAATGGCCAAGGCACTCGGTGGCGGCGTTGCGATAGGGGCGATGATGGCCAAAGAAGAAGTCGCCGCTTCGCTGGTACCCGGCAAACACGCTACGACGTTTGGTGGCAATGCCCTGGTCTGCGCGGCGGCAATAGCGGTCATAGAGGCAATAGAAGAGGATAATCTGCTTGAAAACGCGAACCAACTTGGTCGATATACTATGGATAAGCTGGAACAGCTAAAGCAAAAGCACAGTATTATCGACAGTGTTCGCGGCGTGGGTTTGATGATAGGAGTTCAATTGAACGGCCCGGGCACGGAGATTGTAAATAAATGCCTGGAAAAGGGCCTGCGTATAAACTGCACCCAGGGCACCGTTCTGCGGTTCATGCTCCCGATGATTGTCACTCAAAGCCAAATCGACCAGGCGATAGAAATCTTTGACAGTGTTTTAAGTGAGGGTGAATGATGAAAGATTTTCTTTCTATAATTGATTGTCCGTTGGAGTTTCTTAAAGACCTGCTGCGGATAAGTACCAAGCTCAAAAGATTGTACACTTTTGGCGGTAATGATTTGTGTCTTGCCGGAAAAACTCTGGCCATGCTTTTCGAGAAGCCGAGCCTGCGAACCCGAATCAGCTTCCAGGTTGCTATGACGGACCTTGGCGGACATCCGATTTACGTCAAACCTGAAGACATTGGCGGCATCGGCAAGCGCGAGCCGGTTAAAGATATAGCAAGGGTCCTGAGCCGATATGTCGATGGTATCATGGCGCGGACGTTCGAGCACAGCACTGTCACTGAACTGGCTCAATATGCAACCGTGCCGGTCATCAACGCGCTGACGGACTGGTCCCATCCGTGCCAGGCCATGGCGGATGTCCTGACGATCGAGGAACATTTTGACGATATCAAAGGGATCAAAATTGCCTTTATCGGTGACGGCAACAACGTCGCCCGGTCTCTTGCCCATGCCTGTGCAAAGCTGGGCATGCAAATGGTCGTCGCAACGCCTGCCGGTTACGAGCTTGATGCCGAGACGATTGAAAAAGCCAATCAGGTATCGACCGATTGTGTCCGGCAAACAAACGATCCGAACGAGGCGGTTACTGATGCCCATATTATTTATACCGATACATGGGTAAGTATGGGCCAGGAGCAGGAAAAGCAAAAACGCCGGGCGGATTTTGCCGCTTTCCAGGTCAACGCCGAATTTATCAAATCGGCCCCGGAAAACGTTAAAATTATGCATTGCCTGCCGGCCTATCGCGGCTTTGAAATCACAGATGAAATTGCCGAGTCACCGGATTCGATTATATTCGACCAGGCCGAAAACCGCCTGCACTTCCAGCGAGCGCTGCTGAAAAAACTCATGAGCCAACAATCATGACACACCATAGAATAATTATTGGCGATTCGAGAAATATGGCTGAGGTGGCTGATGAGTCTGTCCATCTTATTATTACCTCCCCGCCATACTGGCAGCTAAAAGATTATGGAAATGGTAGTCAAATCGGCTTTGATGACAGTTATGAAGAATATATCAATAATCTTAATTTAGTCTGGAACCAATGTCATAGAGTCTTAAATAAAGGTTGTCGGTTATGTGTGAACATCGGTGACCAATTCGCTCGCTCTGTTTATTACGGAAGATACAAAGTTATTCCAATAAGGACCGAGATCATAAAGTTTTGCGAAACTTTAGGTTTTGACTATATGGGTGCTATCATTTGGCAGAAGGTCACTACCTGTAATACCACAGGCGGAGCGACGATTATGGGGTCCTTTCCTTTTCCACGAAACGGAATTTTGAAAATAGATTATGAATTCATTCTGATCTTTAAGAAACATGGTCCAGCCCCAAGAGTCAGAAAAGAGATAAAAGAGAAATCAAAAATGACAATAGAAGAATGGAACCAGTTCTTCGCTGGTCATTGGAATATCCCAGGTGAAAAGCAGGATAAACATCTGGCGATGTTCCCTGAAGAAATACCCAGTCGTCTAATCAAAATGTTCAGTTTTGTAAGTGATACCGTTCTCGATCCATTTCTTGGCAGTGGTACAACCTCACTGGCAGCTAAAAAGCTTGGAAGGAATTCAATCGGGTATGAGATTAATTCAGAATTTATACCGCTGATAAAAGATAAGTTAGGAATACATCAAAAGCTTATTTTTGAAGAGGCTGAATTTGAAATGACCGAACAGAATAAATCAGATGTTGATCCTAAAAAACTGACAAAACAATTACCTTATATTTTCAAAGACCCTGTTGAATTTAACAAAAAAGTTGATCCTAGAAAACTTCATTTCGGATCAAAAATAAATGATCAGGCCACTGGAAGAGATAAATATTATGTTGTGAAAGATATTATTTCGCCGGAGCGTTTAGTTATCGGAGATGGTCTGAAGATAAGACTGTTGGGAATAAAGGAAAAACCTGAAAAGATTAGCCAGGCGATACAATTCTTGAGAGAAAAGACACGCGGACAGAAGGTATTCATGAAATTTGACTCAGTCAAACATGATAGTGAAAACAATTTGTTTTGCTACTTATATTTGCAGAATAAAACATTTCTAAACGCACATCTTATCAAAAGGGGATTAGCCGATGTTGATACTTCATTGAATTACAAATTTAAACAGAAGTTTTTAACATCTATGGAGAGAAATTAATGGCAAAGGAATGGATAAAAGGTCGTGATGGGAGAAATCTGAAATTTTACAGGGAGACGCTCTTAAACTATGGAATGAACAGATGGGGGCTTAACAAGACATATAGTGTAGGCCCCACATCGGAGCTCATTAGGACTTGCGCACCGAAGTCATTCAAGGTATGGGAGGAGTACTATTTTAACAATGCTGTTCAAAAAAAGCTGAACGGTATTAAAGTTACACGTGAATACATTACCGAACTTGGACGGAAGTTATATATAAAGCTATCTGAAGTAGTCCAGAATGAATTGGAGTCTATCCAAGAGGAAGAGTGTATAGACTATGCTTATAACCTTGTCCTGAATAGAACTTATGAAGGGTATAAGCGGGAAATCAACACCGTATATGGACAACTGGAATCAATTCTTGGTGTCAAAATCCAGCCTGCTCCCGATGAATGGGATAGGACATTCAACGTGGACTTTTTCATACAGGTAAAGGAAAAGTGCATCGGTCTTCAGATCAAGTCAGTTTCTGGATTAGCTCTCGATCACTATCAGTGGGAAAAGATGCACGAGCAAAACCACGCTAAGTTTGAGAAAAAGAATGGGGGTCGTGTCTTTTTTATTTATTCCCGAAAAAGCGGAAAGAAGGGCAAAATAGACAATCCTAATGTGATTGAAGAAATCAGAAAAGAAATAGAAAGACTACAGAATTGAGAGTGGAAGTTGCATAGTGGCTTATAAGGAAGTATAATAATCACTTGAAAGTTGGTTGCTTTGCCGGGGCAAATGTAAAATGGATAACAACGAGCAAATAGAGGCAAAACCGCTTGAGATAGTCGAGCCGATAGGCAAGCGCGTCCTGATTCGCAAGGACGAGGATAAAAAGCAAACCAAAGGCGGAATACAACTGCCCGATAATATCGAGATTCCCACTATCACCGGGCGGATTGTAACGATCTCCGCAGAGATTGAAAATTCGCCGGACATCCCGCTGCGCCAGTACGACAAAGTGTTGTTCAATCCCAAAGGCGCGATTCCCGTTGATTTCGAAGGTGACAATCGTTTGTTCGTCGTCGAGGTCGAAAATGTCGTCGCAGTATTCAGAAAATCATAAAGTTCCTCTACAATGTAAACATATCAATCCATCCACAGATTGATTAGCATATCGAAGATAATTCTAAACTTTGAATCAGGTGCTTTTCCCGGATTTCTGATATTTTTTTGAAGTCTGGCGGAACTTTTTTGCCATTGCGCCGACTTTATCTGCGGACAGAAAGAATGAAAGACGAATTTACGAGGGAATTTCAGGAGTTTTGGACTCGGTCCATCGACAAGGTTCGTGCTTACATGTTTTGTGCATGTGAGAATTGGGCTGATGCGGAAGACCTGGCACAGGATTGCTGCCTGCGAGCACTGCGGGCGTGGGGGCAGTTTGATGGCAGGGCAAGCAGGCAGGCGTGGCTTTTCGGTATCGCCAGGAGGACACGCGTTGACTGGTTCAGGCGAAAAAAACGCGAAGGTGTCACTATCAATCCTGAAAATATAGATGAATTGAAAAAAGTTGATTCTAAGAAACCAAATATTAATGACGTCGAGAAGATATGGGATGCCGTGAAGGATTTGAAAACCGAACAAAGTGAAGTCATTCATTTGAGATTTGCAGCGGGATTGGATTATGCTCAGATAGCCCATACTCTTGAGATTCCAATTGGGACCGTGAGGTCGCGATTACATAGAGGATTGAAGGCTGTTAAAGAACAAGTTGGAGAATGGGAAAATGGAACGTGATGCAATTGAAAGATTGGCAATAGATTCATCGGCAGGTGAACTAAATGAAGATACAGAGGCTCTGTTCAAAGCATATCTTGCCGAACATCCTGAAGCGAACAAATGGGTAGAAGATATGCTTGGGATTTATGAAAAGACAGAGGTTGCAATCGACGCAAAAACAAAACATGCCGTCAGGGCAGATACAGGCTTGGCAGATGTCGGTACAAAGCCCCATTCGATGGTCCGTTGGCTGCCTATAGCGCGCTGGGCAGCAGTTATAATTTTCGCAGCTTTTATTGGAGTTGCCGTTGGGCGATGGTCGAAATCGCCGGCTCTGCAACCAAAGCCTCAAAGAGGAATGGTCTCACAAGGTTTAACTGTGAAACAGCCGAGCTTTGATTTGGAGAATATCGGCGATAGTTTCTGGCGGAAAAAAGCTATGGCAATGTTGACATCCAGGTCATCTAAGATACACAAAGATTATGTCACAGGTCCTACTTTGTGGGAAAAATACAGGCAATTTATAAAGGAGAGACATCATGAATAATCGCATGAAGAGTTTTGGATTAATAGCGTTTTTTGCTATTGCAGTTTTTTTCATCGGCTGTGTTCCGGAAGAGACACTTGAATGGTCCGAAGATGGTTCTGTAGGATTGCTTAGAGTTGAGGGAGCGTTGTATTTGGTCGACGGCCAAACCGGCGAATTGACCGAAATCGCCAAAGAAAATGTTCAGCCCTGGCCGGGTTTTTCAAAAGACGGCAGTTTAATTGCTTATAGCCGGGAAGTGGAATGTGACAGTCTCTCAGAAGGCTTAAATCTGTTACCGCCCGGGCAGGTAAAAATGATACAGTATAATGCCAGGGTGATGGGGCAGAAAATTATCAAAGAAGGCGGACTCGTTGACGGCAATTTTCCCGATCCGGAGGACGAACTTCTCAGGCCCGAAGGCTACGGGAATTGGGCCATACGATATATGTGTGAACACGCGGATGCCAAGCTTTTGAAAATACTGGGAGACGAGGGAATCAAATTAGCCAAAGAAAAAGTCCTGCATTATTACCAGGTCGTTGTTGTGTCAAGAAACAATCTGAACGATAAACGCATTGTCGCAACCAATATATTCGGGACTTATGCAATACGATTGTCCCCTGATAACCGATACGTGGCTTATATGATGCAGACGCAATACGGCCAGGAAGAGATGGAATATTCCCTGCACGTTGCATCGATCAAGGGTGACATTAAATCCATGCTCGTCGATCAACGTGTTGCTTTAGGCTATGATTGGCGAAAAGATTCAAGGGCAATTGCGTATTTGAATGCAGACACAGAGAATGTAGGTCAAGATGAGCTCGCTCTTGGCACACTGCAGGAAAGAGTCGTTGCGGACCAGGAGAATCGTCTTCTTGTTAAACCGGTGGAATTGGAAAATGATGAAAATGGTTCGGTCGAGATGTACAAATGCACTAGCGAGGTATCGTCACTTGCCGGCCTGATTTTTTATCCCTGGCAGAAGGTAAGGTACGGGCTCGAAGGGCGAATATTCTTTTCCACTTGTAGTATGCCTTTGCCTATAAGCAAGAGAGACGAACCCGGCTGGTCGCTGTTCTGCTATGATTCTGTGACTGGGATGGTCACAAATGTGCTGCCACAGAGTGTATCCAGTCATACCAGCCAGGCGATGAATTCACTCCAGTTTGAGTTGTCACCGGATGGGAAAAAAGTTCTGTTACCCATCAAAAACAACAGGTTAATCGATTACGAGTTTGGAACGGATAAAGTCGGGCTTCCGATCTTTGAAGATGAAGGATTCGGCGACGAAGAAATCTCGACGCTGGCCCCGACCTTCAAGGGCAACAATGAAATCACCTTCCTCGTCTCCGATCATAGCCATTATTTTGCCGAATCGGAACGTCAAGTGCCGGACCGATACGAGATCATTGTTCTGGATCGGACTGCGCTCAAAGGCCGGATTTTAAGTGAGTATTGGCCGGATGAGTTGATGAATAACTTAAAAGATTAGAATTAGCACAATATCATTATCATTTCGCTTTCACTGAGGAGACAATTGCCTGCTCGGTTGTCTCTTCTTTTTTTCATGCCGAGTTTAAAATTACTTCCGCCATGAGAAAGGTTTTCAAATAAAAAAGTCTCAAATTGATTTTTGGCACTTTCGCAGTGTGGTGATATATTATTCTCGGGATGGCTGGTTGCCTTGTTTGACGGTATTTTTGCCGCAACTGCACTTAGGGTAATTTTACCCGGATTATTCGAACCAGCCTGACGGAACAAGAACGGTTATTTGCCTGGATTCTTGCGATTGATCCAAATCAATCGGGGCCGGAAAAATAACCTTCACAGAGTGTGCATAATGTTGTATAGTCTGTGCCTTGGTAATGTGTCTTTAAGAATAACGGATTATGGCTGTTGTGAATAAAAATACTTGGTCTGCGAAAGCAAAAAGGACTGCCACATCTATCCTGCCGGTTTCAAAAAGCCGTAAAGGCCAATGTGTCAATTGCGGGGCATGCTGTAAACTACCGAATGTTTGCCGCTTTCTAAGGTATGCAGACGACGGCAAAGAGTATTGCTCTATTTATTCAATTCGCCCGCTGAATTGCAGGAAATACCCCCGAACCGAACCGGAATTGATCACACAAGAGACGTGTGGATTTAGTTTCGATGAAACCTGATTTTATTTGGCCGGCGGTTTTTCAGAAAAAATACACTTCCGAGAGCTAATAATAATCCCGTTGCCGGTTCCGGAACTTCGGGTGTAGTCTCGCCACTGGGCGAATAAGCGACTGAGTGTGTTTGAGGTTTTGCACCGGTGGTACTGCTCAAGCCTCCCGGCATGCTCAGATTTCCACTGGTAGTCGTCAGGCCTCCGCCACCGCCCGGCATGCCGCCACCGGAGAGGCCGGTGTCAGCCTGCTCAAATACGGCGATAACGATTTTCGGTTTATCAAGATGAACAACAGTACTGTTGGCCTCGGGATTACTGACGTCACCCAGCCAGTAGACGAACTTGAAGCCGGGGCTTGCAGTTGCGGTTAGGGTGACCTCTGAATTTGGCGCAAAATGATATACACCTGAGATTGGATTCGTTGCACCGCCGCCATCGGGAGTCTGCTGAACAAAGAGTGATATATCCGATGTTTGGCAATAAGCCGGTGTGAGCACACTTCCCAAAACAATCATCAGGATTAGTATCCTCCGCCATCCAACAAATGTCGGATCGCCAACTTTCATCACTTTACCTCCCCTATTGTGATAAAAATTAACTACATAATTTCTTTGTCCCACCGGGCAATTACAGCCATGGCGGCGACATACATTGATGTTATTATTAAACCAAAAATCACTCTAAAAGTCAAGTCTTTTCTGGGGTCCCCTGCCGTTATTGTCACTCAGTATAGCGTTATAAAAGCTGGGGCGTGTCACTGGAAGTTATTATCGGGCGTTCTCGCTCGAGCATCCGATAATGTATATAACTTCTTAATAGAGAAAAAATGGCCGGCTGTATTGGTTCTATTGAGTTTTATTATTTTCCGGCTTTCCTCTGCGGACATACCGGCTGATATTACGAACCGCCTGTCGGAGACGCTGCTCGTTTTCCACAAGAGCAATTCTCATATAATCTTCGCCCCTTTCACCAAATGCCCTGCCCGGGGCGATTGCCACCTCCGCATATTCCATCAGGTCTATTGCGAAATCTATGCTGCCCTCACCTTTTGAATGTTCCTGCGGCACTTTTGCCCATACGAACATTGTAGCGCGCGGCTTTTCCACTTCCCAGCCGATCCTTCGAAGGCCGTCGCAAACTACGTCCCTTCGTGACTGATACCTTTGGTTCTGTTCTGCTATATACTCTTCGCATTCCCGTAATGCAATGATGCCGGCGATTTGAATGGGCTGGAATATTCCATAATCATAGTAACCTTTAATCGTGGCAAGATAATCAATCATATCTTTATTGCCGGCAACAAAGCCAACGCGAAAACCTGCCATACTGTACGGCTTGCTCAATGTGATAAATTCGACGCCGATATCTTTCGCACCTCTTACCGAAAGCAGGCTCGGCGCTTTATAGCCGTTAAAACATGTCTCGCCATAGGCAAAATCGTTTATCACCGCTACTCCGAATTTTTTCGCCGCTTCTACTACCGGCTCGAAGAATCCTTCATCGACGGTCATCGCCGTTGGATTGTGCGGGTAATTGAGAATCAGCAGCTTGGGCTTTGGATAAAGATGTTCAATTACCATTGTAACGTTTTTGATAAATTCTTCATCGTTGCCCAAAGGTACGGACACAACGTTTCCGCCGGCCAGTGCCACCGAGTAATTATGGATTGGAAACGCCGGGTCCGGCACAATCGCCGTATCGCCCGGGCCCATCATCGCAAGGCACAAATGGCTGAAACCTTCCTTTGAGCCGATGCAGGCCAGTATCTCCGTCTCGGGATCGAGCTGGACATTCCATTTGCGCTCGTATTTTTTTGCAATCTCGCCTCTGAGGTTTTTAATCCCCTTCGAAGCGCTATACCGATGGTTACGCGGGTCCTGTGCCGCTTCGCAGAGCTTATCGATGACGACTTTCGGCGCCCCGTCGGACGGATTTCCCATCCCCAGATCGATAATATCGGCCCCCTGCTGGCGCTTGGATAATTTCAATGCATTCAATCGCCCGAACAAATAGGGCGGTAATCGGGTTATTCTTTGTGCCGGCTCAATCTTGAATTCAGGCATAATCTTTCCCTGTCGCCTCCGCCGTTTTGCTTCGAAAAACTGAAGCAGCAGAGGCTATGAAAAACTTCTCTTACAATACAATCGGACAGTCTATCTTGAATGCATAAATTTTCAAGCCATTTTGTCCTTGAATACTTCCATTGCCTCAAAGCTGTGAGATTAGGGAGCCTCTTGACTTTGGCACCCCGAATATTGTATGATAGTCTTAAAGAGGTTGAATGATGAAACACTCTATGAAAACTATTCGCCCGTTTAGATTTCTCAATTCTGACAAAGTCTTCAGGTCTGGATTGTTTTTTCACAGAAAGTCTAGCAAATTCTCAATACTCCAGCTTGTATCGATTGCTATCTGCGTATTTGGCCAATCCGCCGATGCCCAGACAAGCATCTACGTTTTCGATCCCAATCAAAGTACAGTCCTTCAGACAGGCGGAATTGCCGGAGTGCATGAAACCTATCCCCTCCAGGGGCAGTTTCAGCTTACGGCGGATGCTAATGCCGGCGTTGCTTCATTTGACTATGTGGATGCCTTCCTATTGAGTCCCATTAGCTCTTCCCCCCCAAAGAGTCTGGGTGAGCTGTTCAATATGACCCAGCTTGCCGGTATGGTCACAAGCGATACAACGCTTGAGTTCACAGGCCGGACCGCCAACGGCAGTAGCGTTCTAATCAACCTGACCTTTGCCGATGAGATTGTTACCATGAAGGCCCAGACCACGCCGCCGCCCAACAGCGCGGATTTCTTCATCTTCTCGATGGATGCCGTCGCCAAAAAGAAATACGCCGGCGGAACCGGGGAACCAAATAATCCCTATCATATCTCTACGGCAGAGGACCTGATGCTGCTTGGCGAAACTCCTGAAGACTATGACAAGCACTTCAAGCTTATGGCCGATATAGACCTGGATCCAAATCTTTCCGACGGAAAGGTTTTCACCAATGCCCTGATTGCGTCGGATCCTATATACCCATGCAGATTAAACACAGATACATTGTTTACCGGTAGTTTCAATGGAAATGGTTATTCAATCTGGCCTGCTCCCCAAAAACTGTACCACTTAAAGTGAGAGTATAATCGACAGATT
>CAZFOQ010000122.1:0-12061 GCA_964520535.1 uncultured Pirellulales bacterium
CTCGGCTTAAGGCCGGCATTAAGATTCCCATCAATAATGCAATAATGGCAATTACCACCAAAAGCTCAATCAGTGTAAATCCACTCTCTCTTTTCTTTAACATAATTTACTCCTGAATATTAAAGTTTTCGTATTTATATTTCAAATACCTATGATTTGATGCATATCTCCTGTGCAATCTTATTACTTTTACTAATCTTCATTTTGCTATAAAAGAACTTAGAAAACAAGGCCATTTTGCGCTAAAATTTTACCATTTTGCGAATTTATTACAGAATTCGTAAGGATTCTAATCCACATCTTTTTTAGTTTTACTCAGTAGAAAAGAGTTCAAAGGCAGATGCAAATGCATCAGTGCCATTGCCAAGGATTTGTATACCCAGATAGCCTTCCTCTAAGCGATACTGTCGCTTTATATTCTTGAACTGCCGATAGATTTCCTGTGGGTACAAAGCGAATGGCCAGTTTAATTTCTCCGGCAGGTTTATTGATCCAAATCTTTTCGATGCATTGCCTCAGGGCAACGAGTTTTTCCTTAGGCAGGCCGTTATGGAGAGTGAATTCAAGAGAAGCTAAAAACCGCATACCTTCGGTGACTATCGTATCAATCTCAGCCTGCGATAGAGATAATCGCTCAAGTTCTTCCAGCCGTGTCTCAATTTGCTGCTTTTTGGTAGTCAGTTCGTTGAGTCTTCTGTCTACATGATCACGATTTGATTCTGTGATATTATCTAACAGATTGTTTATGATCTCGGTTATACTTTCTAGTTCAACCTGTGCCCTCTGGCGAGCAGAGGTGATATCTTCTTTTTCTGTGCCGGTTTGAGCCTTGACAGCTTCAGCAAGTTTTTCTCTGCCACCTTTTTCCAGATATGACCTGTAAAAATCCAGGACAACATTCATAACCGTCGATTCGAGAGCATCTTTTGGAATTGGGTTCATCTGGGTTCGTTTTTACCAAATGTCCAATCCGATTTTTCGTTGTATTGCTTTGTTATTAATGATGTTATGTTCACTTGACTTTTTTTGAAATTGGCTTTGTTTTGCATAAAAAAGGCCGATTTGTAGAGAACTTTCGACAATTGTCGAATCGCGGAAAAAGAGGATTAGCGAATTAGCGGATAAGTTAATTGGCCTACTAACGCTTATAATCATCAATCTCCTGGCTGAGGCATCCATAAGGAAAATTATCTAATGAACTTATTGACTAATGAACTGCTTTTCTCCGCTTTTTGACTTGCTATGCCCTATCCGCTAAATCCTAATCCCTAATCAACCCTCCATAGTTCGTTCACTATCTTACAAACAATCTGTCAAAAAAACAAGAGAAATTGCCATTATTATTAAAAATATTCCTTGACATTAAGCACATTTCTGTTATATTTGTATTAGTTGATATAGTACAATTAATTGGATGGATTTATGCAGTTCAAAATCGATAACAGTTCCAACAGGCCCGTCTATCAGCAGCTCATCGACCAGGTCAAGCGTGACATCGCCCTGGGCAGGCTCATCAAAGGCGAGAAACTGCCGACCGTGCGAGACCTGGCCCGGCAGCTTGCCATTAATCCCAATACAATCGCCAAGGCCTATCGTCAACTGGAACAGGAAGGAATTATTGTCACCAGACCCGGTTCCGGCGCTTTTGTCGCAAACCTCGATAGCCACCTGAGCAAAGCTGTGAAAGAAAGGCTGATTTGCGAGGAACTAGAACGCATCGCAGTCGATGCCTATCACATGCAGATCGACTGGAATACACTTTCGCAATGGTTTGAAACGGCGGTTGAAAAATATGATCTGACCGGCAAGAAGGAGAAATCGAATGGATGAAAGTGTCATCAAGATAGAAAATCTTGTCAAGTACTTCGATGGCCGGTGCGTTCTTGACGGCATCAATCTGAAAATACAACAGGGCTGCATTTATGGTTTATTGGGTCGCAACGGTGCCGGCAAGACAACAATGATTCGAATTCTTCTGGGATTGGATTTCCCAACGCGGGGAAAGACTTCTCTTCTGGGTAACGAATCAAGCGCACTATCGGCGGAAGTCCGCGGCCGCATCGGCTGTGTCGCCGAAGGACATAATCTCATCCAGAATTATAAAGTCAGCCGTCTTATCAAACTCTGCAAAGACCTTTCTTTACGATGGAACGACAAGTTTTTCGGGCATCTGATAGAAACGTTTCGTCTGCCTATGGACCGCAGGGTAAGGGAACTTTCCATTGGCATGCGGGCACAATTGAATCTCGCTCTGGCCATGGCGGTTGAACCGGAGCTTCTTATCCTCGATGATCCAACACTGGGATTGGATACCGTTGCACGACGGCAGTTCCTCGAGCTTGCAATTGAGATTATCCAGAAGCAGGGCCGAACAATTTTATTCTGCTCTCATATCCTCGGCGACGTCGAGCGAATCGCCGAGAGGATAGGCATACTAACAGCCGGGAAACTTGTCGTGGATTGCCCACTGGAAGAGCTAAAAAAGCGTGTCAAAAAATTACAAGTCATCTTTCCCGATACGGCGCCGGAAAATTTACATGTGACGGAAATTATCAATCAACAAATCCAGGATCGGGAAATAGTTATGACCGTTGCCAACTGGAACCGACAGAAACAGACTATTCTGGAGACGTTCAAACCCACAAGCTGCACGGAAATCCCGATGAGCCTTGAGGATATCTTCATAGAATGTACCAAACCCGCGCAGGAAGTAATTCCGGAGACAATACAGGAGATATAAAAATGCCGACACTTTTTACACTTATTAAAAGAGAAATCCAGGACAATATCGTATATTTCCTCGGAGCGATTGTTCTTTCACTGATTATCGTGACCTGCGTAATTTCTGCGACATATAATATCGGTTCTGAGGAAGCTTCTGTTTTGGCTGTTGGACTTTCGATTCCGGTCATCGTAGTACTTATCATTGGATTCACCGCTATAGGCGTATCACAGATGTACACCGATAGAAACAAAAGAATATCCTCCTTTTTGTCGACTCTTCCGGTAACTCGTAGTCAGATACTCACAGCCAGGATTGCTGCGGGAATCCTGGCTATTTTAACTTTCTTTGGGCCTCTGATGATCACAACCGTGATTTTATACCAGCTTTTCGCACCACCGATACCGGTCTTTAAGGGTCTGTTTATCGATATGTATACAGTGACAATATTAACGGCCCTGGCCTGCTATTGTATCGGTTTACAGACGGGCTGGACGGCGGGCAAGCTGCTTCCGAGTCTGGGCGGGGTGGTTTTAGCCTGTGTTTTTATTTCAATTATTATTGTTAAAGGATTCGGCTCGCAGGCTTCGTCAATATTAATTTTATTTATTATTGCATCTGTTATTAGTATCCGGCAAAAGTTTATGTCAACTCCGCTTTAGGAATAAACCTATGAGGGCTTCGGTCAATAATTTAGTTAAAGTTATTACAACCGGCTTTATTGTTTTGATACTGTTGTCACTATTGTTATTCTGGTTGCGTTATATATGCGAGGGTAATCTAATTGAAGATGTTTTACCTTACGAGGCGAGAAAGGTTCACTTGGAACCTTCCGGATTAGTCCCGTCTGAGCTTGAACACGATCCCAATGTGGTTAGCCACTCTCGTGTAGAAGCACGACTTAGGCACGGTGGTACACTGGGTATTATGAAATATTTTACCGGCATGGTTCCGGGGGAAGATCACGGAAACATTTATTTTTTTGATAATGATTCCAATTCCAGTGACTGGCAAGTAATATATTTTGATCAAAGCACGGGGCATATAACATGTCGATACGCAATTGGGCAAAGAATGCCTGACAAGACTTTAATTCGAAAGGAAGTACAGCTCTATGCCGGCCCGGAGGGATTCTCTGAAATCCCCGATAAAAAGCTCGGAAGGTTTATCTCTCCGGTTATAGATACAACAGGAATTTACCGAAACGGGGTAACATTATACGACAAGAAATTACGGCGGTTTTTTACCGTCGATTTTGAAAAAAGGACCGTAATTAAAGGCCCGCAATTATCCAAGGATGACCCTCATAAGCCGGTTGAAATCGGCTTATTAAGAAAAAATTCCAACATTGTAAACCTATTCTGGGAAGGACCTCGAACCAAACCATCAGTAGTTAACATTGAAAAAGAGCGTCAAGACCAATTTTTGCTTGTTCTTGATGCGACCGGCCGAATCGATTTGCTCGATAGAGAAACACTCGAATTTTCCGGTACCGCCGGTTATTTGCCAGCACCTAATACTTTGTTTCCAGGCAAAAAGGATATAAGGCCTAAGGATTTATTGGCATACGAAGTTTTACCTCCGGCTTTGGAAACAGATCACCAATACAGAGGAATGTTCGTAGCCGTTGTAAATAGAGAGGGAACAGCTATGACACTCGATGTTTTTAACAAAGAGGGAAGAAGAGTCTCACGACATTCAAGCATGTACCAATACAAGCATTATTTCCGTGAGAATTATATACCTGTAGCTATACCTTCAAGCGAAGCGGTTTATTTCCATATCCCCTGGGGACCGGCTATGACTATAACAAAGTATTTACTGGAAAATCTTCATCCACCGATATTCTCTGTTATCTCTTATTTTACCGCCGACAGTTTCGAGGCCGGTTCAGGCCACAGGGCATTGTTTATTCTGCCAAATTTGTTTATCGCAATGAAAGGCAGAGATATAAGAGCAAATTTTGCAGAGAGATTTATTATCGCCCTGCTGTTGATATTGCCCTCAATCACACTGTCACTGCTTTTAGCCTGGCGGGTCAGTAAGGATGCGACGGTTGTCGGGCTTTCAAAAAATGCAAAATTATTCTGGATCATCGGCACGATTTCTTTCGGTCTGGTGGCTTATATCACCTACAGGCTGACCCGGCCGAAGATCACTCTTGTCACCTGCCAAAACTGCGGCAAACCCAGAAGGCCCGATATGGACCGGTGTCATCGCTGTAAAAGCAAATGGCACGTCCTGGAACTGACTCCGCCAGCTTGGAGAGTTGTCGATGGATAAAACCGCCGCAAATCCTGCCGGTGACGAGGTTGTCCCGGAACGGTTGAAGTAGAGGTCACTATTGCCGGATAAAGTCATTTCTTCATCGGAGTAGTTGATGATCGAGCCATTGATTGTTCCGCCGGCATTACCGAAGAATTCGATGCCGTTACCGGCTATCGCTCCGCTTAGCGTGCTGAAGTTGCCGCCGAAAGATACGTGAAAGCCCGGAGCCATGACGAAAGTGCCGGTTTGGTCATGAAGACCATCGAACTGGGCTTCTTCAGGCAGTTCTATAATCGGATGGCTTTCTACATTACCGCGGAAGATTATCTGATTAACGGCGGAATTGTCATCAAGGCTTCCGTCACCGACGATTATGCCTGTGATATCTACACCTCCCGTGAAATCGATGACATTGGGTGTTTCTATATACACAATGCCTTTGAGTGTGACCTGGCCTGAGAAGTTTGGATTGGTGTTGGCGATGATTCGAATATTTTCGAAAGTAGCATCCGATGAAGTATCTGTATTGGCATCAACGACGGCTGTGGCGTAGGGCTCGAATTGAGCAGGATTTGGTTCTGGAAAATCGCATTCCGGGGCACCGAAATCAACATGATTATCAATGGCATCCTGACCCGTTTCTCCGCCGATGCCGGCCTGTCCGCCTTGCAGGTCTACTGTGGCAGTGGGATTGACAATATTGACATCACCGGCGATTTGTGAGTTACCGGTGATTGACAGGGCCAGATTGGAGTTCTCGCTTTCAATATAGACACTTGCCTCAACAGAAACGTTGATACCTTCAAGCTCGATGTTGCCGGATAACGATAAGGGACCTTTGGTTGCCACACCAAAGTCGAATACGGTGTTTCCTTTTTCACCGAAATAATAGTTTGCCCTTATTGTTCGTGATATTGAGCCATAGACGCCGGTGACATCGATCCGGAGTGTTTCAGAATCGAGTGGTGTAATTGTTGCTGAGAAACTGCTTTCGTTTGCAGAGTCCAGTATGACAGTTGGAATAGTTATTGTTGGGTCATTGTATGAGGTGGTGATGTTTGTAATGCCGTCTGTGGTCAGCTCGCTTTGAAGTGAGGATGCAATTTCATTGAATCGTTGTTCTTCGGATGTAATCCCGGATATTGAGCTCGCGCCGGCAAAGAGATATATCCGCTGCCGACTTTTGTCAATGTTTGGATGGGCGGAGAAGGCACAAACGACCGATTCCTGGAGTTCGACCGACCTGGTGACAGCTACCCCAGCGGCGGTGCCGTATCGCATATGCTGGACCTCTGGAAGGCGTCGGCACCCGATATAGACATGATCGGCCCGGACATCTACCACCAATCGCCAATAATCTATCGGGAAATCCTCTCGCGCTACACCCGCCCGGACAATCCACTGCTGGTCGTCGAGACGCGGGGAAGCAAAAAATATGCGCGATTTTGCTTCTATGCGCTGGGCGATCATCATGCTGTCGGCTTCACGCCATTCGGTGTCGATCGCGGCGGTGGAAGTGGATTAAGTCAGGCATTCGCCCCCATGGCCCGGAATTTCCGAGTCCTCAAGCCGGTCCTCAGTAAAATCGCGGAATTACAGGCAGCAGGGAAATTGCAGGCGGCGGTTGAAGAAGAATTCATACCCGGACGAATGCTGTACTTCGACGGATATGATATTCTTGCTCGCTTTCGCCCCCCCTTCAGAAGCTCAGGCAATCCCCTTACCCCCACCGGGCCGCCGGAACCATCAGGCCGTGTATTGCTTGGCCAATTGGGCCCGGATGAATTTCTATTCGTGGGTTTTGATGTGGCACTTGACTTAAAGCCGTCTCTGGGATCGGACTACACCGCCGTCCAGTTCCTCCTGGTTGAGGAAGGCATCTACGAAAACGGTCAGTGGAAACGGACTGAGCTGCATAATGGTGATTTCACTGATCGCGGCCTGACTTTCCCCTCACAAGGAAGGGTAATCAAGGCCAAAGTAATACGGTACTGAATTTAGATCGAGGATGATTCTCCGAACTATACTGCTATATGAGCCCTGTGTTAGGCGTACTTGTTAACTTTCAAGAGACCTCGGCAGGTAAAACCTTATAAAATCAATGTTAATTATCGGCCTATGCTTCCGGAGGTTTTTCACACCCCTGGTTATTTCCCTGGCGCTCAAAAATTGCCGGTAATTGCATATATGCAGAGCAAACCAACAATCCTGGAAAACTACCTCGGATTGGCCTGATCCAAAGAAATCGGACAGTTAATATCTAAATGGAGAGATTCAAAGCAGCTCCATCAACATGCCGATATACCTGCTAAGACCTCATAGATTTTTGACAGCAGAAAAAAAATCTGGAAATTTGGGATTAAGTGTATATTATATGTATTGTAGCCTGCCGATCCAAAAACACTTTTTGGAGGATTGAGAAAATGAAACGCTTAACAATTCTTATAATAATCTTGACCTGTTTCACAGCTCTGTGCCTCGGCCAGCGCCGACTCCGTGCCGTAACGCAGAAAATAATTCAACTCACAGAACCAAATACGAAAGGAAAAATTACTTTCGAAGAAGCACTCGCTAAGCAGCAGGATGTACTTCTGTTCACCGGACAAACGCTTGAACGAACAGTTATCGGCCAACTGGCCTGGGCAGCTCAGGGTATAAGAGAATCACAAACAAGCTTGCAAACAGTACCTTCACCGGAAGCAACCTCTCCGATACAGCTATATCTTGCAACAAATGAGGGATTTTTTAATTACAACCCAGCCGAAAATAGCCTGGAACAAACTATATATCAGGATATACGCGGCTCACTTGCTGACGCCGTTACGCCAATGGGGAATTCGGTGGCCTCAGCAGGATGTACTTTTATTGTCACTGCACCTACCAGAAGGCTATCAGCACAACGCGGCAATAATAGCAGAACATCTTTGTGCCTCCAGGCAGGTCACATCGCTCAGAATATCCAGCTACAGGCCATCTGTCTGGATTTGGGCTCTGTAACTATTAGCGCTTTTAATTCACGGGGTGTCAGTACTGCCTGCAGGTTGTTAAGAAACCTGGAACCTCTCTATATCATCTGCGTTGGTTACCCGGCCAGCCAGAACGCAACAGAGGCTGGTGACAATCAGGCAATACCAAAAAGGGCCGCATTGATTGTCTCAAGCGCGAATTTCCGCGACGAGGAGCTTTTTGAAACAATAAATGCATTTAGCACAGCCGGAGTACAGGTAGTTATCGCAAGCACAAGAATTGGAATTTTAAAAGGTATGCTCGGAGGACCAATCGAAGCGAACGCTCTTGTGAATCAATTAAAAGTTGATGACTTCGATGCGTTAATTTTCATAGGCGGTACAGGAGTAATTGAGTATGTTTTCGATCCCATAGTCAGAAATCTTATCCGTGAAGCAGTGGATAAAAGAAAGATCGTCGCAGCGACGTCAACGGCCCCCTCAATACTGGCCAACGCCGGCGTACTCAATGGTGTTAAAGCTACCGCCTTACTCTCTGAACGCGAGGTACTTATGCAAGTCGGTGCCGTATATACAGGCACGCCGGTAGAGCAGGATATGAAGATTATTACATGCAGAGACCCGGCGGCAGCGGTCCCTTTTGCCAGAGCCCTTACAGATGCCATCACCGGCAGATAACTTCTTTTACCGAATGCCTCTGTCGCTGTCGGAGCTATAACGATTTGTAATCGGAAGTCTCCTGTCCCTACCAAAGGCTTTCGGCGTGATTTTTACCCCCGGCGGAGATTGCCTTCGTTTGTACTCATTTCTATCGACCATACGAATGACTCGCAGGACAATATCCTTCGGCAAACCCGACTCAACAAGCTCTTTGGCGGATTTGTCTTCCTCGACATAGCCTTTTAGAATCTTATCAAGCAGCTCGTAGTCCGGCAGGGAGTCAGTGTCCCTCTGGTCGGGCTTCAACTCGGCACTCGGCGGGCGGCTTAATACATCTGCAGGGATAACTTCCCTCCCGAATATCTTATTGATATGTTCGGCTAATTTGTTAACCATCGTCTTGGAGACGTCCTTTATCACCGCAAAACCGCCGGCGGTATCCCCATAGAGAGTCGAATAGCCGACCGCTGTTTCGCTTTTGTTGCCGGTCGTCAGGACAAGAGCACCGGTGCTGTTGCTCAGTGACATCAGGATGGTCCCGCGAATCCTGGCCTGCAGGTTCTCATAAGCGATTCCTTCGCTCTGCCAGCCGGGCACTTGCTTCAAAGCTCCATCAAACTGCCTGAGCACAGACTGGATAGGAATAGTTAAAAATTCTATGCCAAGGTTCTTTGCCAGCTTTCCGGCATCGTTGATCGTTTCGGGACTATTGAATTGCGTGGGCATTGTGATACCGATAACATTTTCTTTGCCCAAAGCAGCGACAGCAATCGCGGCGACAACCGAGGAATCGATCCCACCACTCAGGCCAAGCAGGACCTTTTCAAAGCCATTCTTGCGAGTGTAATCTCTTGTCCCCAGCACAAGGGCCTGATAGACCTCATCGAACAAATCAACCGGCTGAGAAGCTGCCTGCTGCAGCGGCTCAATCTGCACACTACCATCGGTTACAGGGACAATATCGGCAATAAGTAAATCCTCCTCGAACGCCTTTGCCTTGGTAATCGTCCTGCCGGTCGAGTCGACGAATATACTCCGACCGTCAAAAACGATTTCATCCTGCCCACCGACCAGGTTGCAGTACGCAACGGCACAATTCAGTTTCCTGGCACACCGACTGACGACTTCCTCCCTGATTTTAATCTTGCCGTAATGGAAGGGTGAGGCCGAGATGTTCACAATCAATTGGATTGGACCGGCATCTCTTAAAAAACCACCCAGCCATTCGATGTCCCATATATCGGCACAGATTGTCACGGCAATATTTATCCCGGCCACATTGACAATCAGCGGTTCGGTGCCGGACTGGAAATATCTTCGCTCATCGAAGACGCCGTAATTCGGCAGCCGGACCTTGTGATAGATTTCACTTACCTTGCCGTTCTGCAACACTGCCGCGGAATTGTAGTTTTCTTTCTGAGTGCTTTCAACAAAACCGACGATGAGCGTTTTTTCCGGGCAGGCGGCGGCAATTTTTTCAATACTCGCCGTGCATTCTTTCAAAAAATGCTTTTTGAGAACCAAATCTTCCGGCGGATAGCCGCATACCGCCAGTTCGGGAAAAATGAGCAAATCCACATCTTCCTTAACTGCCCGGGCGTAAAATTGCCGCATCTTCTCGGCATTGCCCGCCAAATCACCCACGACCGCATTGAATTGTCCCAATCCCACTCGCATAATCAGTTATTAGTGCTAAGTGTTGAGTTCTTAGTTAACTAAAAACTCAGATTATTTCGTACCGCCCTATTCCTTTTTCTGTCTTCTTGAAAATCAATACTTTACTTTCTGAAAGTCGAACAGTGGAACAGTTGACCGCATTTGAGCATAAGTCTTTTTATGTCAACTGCTCACCTGT
The DNA here is from genome assembly GCA_964520535.1 of uncultured Pirellulales bacterium. Taxonomy (GTDB): domain Bacteria; phylum Planctomycetota; class Phycisphaerae; order Sedimentisphaerales; family Anaerobacaceae; genus JAFGPS01. The sequence continues at coordinate 10,472 of CAZFOQ010000122.1, forward strand.
TCAAATGCTCAATTGTTCTGTTTTTTGCCTTCAGCAAAAAACGGAGAGGGCGGGATTCGAACCCGCGGTGCTCCAAAAGAGCACACCGGTTTTCGAAACCGGCTCGATCAGCCACTCCGACACCTCTCCAGAAAAATCCTAAGCACTAAATCCCAAATCCGAAACAATTTCAAATTTCCAATTCTTAAATGACCAAAACAGTTCGGCCCTGAGCTCACTGCCGAAGGGCGTTTCGAATTTAGATATTCAAATTTAGCTTTTTCTAATAAGTTCCTGCTTACTTTACCCCCGAAAGCCCCCCATGGCAAGAAGATTAAAGCCAGGAAATCTTATGGGTCGGGCATGCTTTACAGTTGGGCTAACCGGTAGTGAATAAGCAACAATACAGTCTTTTTATAAGTTACTGGCCGGGTAGTGTATTTATATCGAAAATGCCATCAGGGAATTCCGGATTTGTTTGCAGATAGATTCTCTTAACAGTGCTTACATGCAATGGTGCCTCTTCGTAGTCTTTGCGGATTCCGCTTTGTTTTATCACGATAACCTTGGGATACCAGTGTCCATTGGGGGCTTGAACAACCTCGGTCACATCCTCATATGTAATCGATCCATTTCTGACTTTTTCCGGCTCAATTCCTTCAAGCCAGTTTTTATCTTCCTGCCATTCGGCATCCGGACACCATTCGGTCACTTTACGAAGGCACAAATAATCCTTTTGAGGATCGAAATAATATAAGAATCTTCCCGGCAATGAAATATTGCCCGATCTCAAAGTGCCTTGTTGCAAACGCTCAATACAAATAAGATCATTTTGCCTGGCATAGACATCCTCAATTATATGCCCCGTCTTGCCAATAGTCGGCCAGCCGAGACATTCAAGATAAACTCTCGGCATGTGTTTGAAATTAGGTGAGTTATATTTTGTAAGCTTTGTCCAACTGCCATTATCGTCTCTTCGGGTAGAAAAATCATATTGACCATCATGCAGATAAACTGAAACGTTTCCCGTGCTTTTATAATGAGCCTGAGTCCACATCAGCAATGATTCAAACGAATCCCCAAGTTGTTCTTTATATTGAGGCCAGAATTTCTCATATTGTCCTAATGTGTTTTGATTGAAAACAGAATGATGCTCAAGTCGATGGTTTTTATCAGACTTATAATCCACATCAATTGTAGTTATGACATTACCAAATGAACTGTTTGTCTGTGTTATGACAGCTATATATTCTTTCGTTGCTACTTCACGTTTCCGGCGATAATTATCCCATATCGCCTGAAAGTCTTCTTTGGGCAATTTATCGATGATCCGGGCATCCTGCGGCACACCGAGACCGTAAATATCCGCAGGTCCGGTTTGCGGGTAATCAAAAGCGATTTCTCCGGCCACAGTCTCATTGCCGTTTGGATCGGTGACTCTCACCTGGGCGGCAAGCAGCAGTTTGGAATCAGGCTGAATATACAATCGCACAACCTGTCCTGCACCTCCCATGGATATATCCTGCAACTGGACCTTTTCGCCGTCACGGCTGCCCTCGGTTGTGACAATGTGTGCCCCTTGCTGTTCCGACATCTTTTGCATGCTCTCAA
>CAZFOQ010000123.1:0-11924 GCA_964520535.1 uncultured Pirellulales bacterium
AGGATAAAATTGAAAAAGCTATACCCATCAATCGATTAGCGACAGAGCACTAGTGTCTCATGAATTAGTTAGTATCCACGAACAGAAGTTAATCGAAAAGAATCTTCTTATACGTCGCACTTCTGGCGATGGTAGTAGAGTAGCTCTTGGTAAGCACTATCGGTTGACCGACCTTGGCATGGAAATTTGCAGGTTTATCAAAGCATATGAAGAACGTTAGCCTGCAGAATGGGCAGGCCTCCTACCCATGAGGTTCGCTTGGTGAGGCAAGCCGCCACTCTACAAGCTCATAGGACTAATTATGTTGTTCGGATTGCTGTTTTGATTTGTCTCTGAAAGTTCCAGTTTGGGCGAGAATTTTTACTTCGTTTTTGTACCATCTGGGTACGATGAATCCGCCTATGGAAATATTAGGGACAGTCAAACCAATTTAGATTTATCATTCAGACAGAAAAGCTCTGCTACGACTCTTTCATGATCTTTTGTAAAGCCTTCAGAGTGACATCGATGTCCCCGGTGCTGATGCCGTAATGGGTCACGGCCCTGAGGCGTTTTGGGCCTAAGGCGAGCATTTTAATTCCCTGGCCAGCAAGGTGTTTTATCAGCGTCTCGGTCGTAATCTTTTCGCTTGTCAGATCGAAATATATGATGTTCGTTTGCACCTTTTCGGCGTCCAGAGACAAACCCGGAATTTCGGCGATTCCATCAGCCAGTCGCCGGGCATTTGCATGGTCTTCCGCTATTCGATCCACCATCTGTTCCAAAGCGGTAATACCCGCTGCGGCGATAATTCCGCATTGCCGCATACCGCCTCCCACTATCTTTCGATTCCGCCGGGCTTCAGCAATAAAATCTCTGGAACCGCATATCACCGAGCCGATAGGTGCGGCCAGTCCCTTTGAAAGGCAAAAGCTGACTGAATCTACACAGTCGGTCAACTTCTTAACATCCACATCCAAAGCCACTGCGGCATTGAATATCCTGGCGCCATCAAGGTGAACTTGAAGACGATGTTGACGTGCCAGGGCTGCAACTTTTTTTGTGTAGTCAGGTGTGAGTGGAGTGCCACTGCAGTGATTATGAGTATTTTCCAGGCAGATGAGCCGGGTTCGCGGAAAATGCACATTGTCACCACGTATCGCCGCTTCGATATCCTCCAGCCGTATCGTGCCATCAGGCTGATTGACCACTGTATGTGGATGTATCCCTCCCAGAGCCGACATTCCTCCGGCTTCATAGAGAAAGGAATGTGACCGATCGCCCAGGATCACTTCTTCGCCTCGTTTGCAATGGGTCAGAATGCACACCAAGTTTCCCATCGTCCCGCTGGCGACCAGCATCGCCGCTTCTTTTCCCATCCGTTCGGCCGCCATCTTCTCGAGGCGGTTTGTTGTTGGATCTTCACCGAAAACATCATCGCCCAACTCGGCGTCGAAAATCGCCTGTCGCATTGCTTGGGTCGGCAAAGTCACGGTATCGCTACGCAGATCGATTGTTTTCACGAGCTTTCTCCAAAAACGCAACTCTCGATAATGTTATCTTTCACACATATTCCTTTTCAACACCGACAGTAAATTACTCTTACATTATGGTACCAACTTCATCTGATATATCAAATCATCTTCTGTTTTCCATTTTATTCCGGCAGATATTTTTTAAAAGGCAATTATAGTATAAATTGCCGGTGGACAGCAAACCTCTCGTTTTACATAATAAGTTCTTAAAATTCGATAATCAGGATTGGCTTTATACAGGAGAAAACATATGAAGGTCTTTCGCTTTAACCAGGCAGAAACTTATGAGCCTGAAGAAGACTGGAAACGGGCAAGCCTCTGCAATCAGGAAGATATTTCGATTGAGCATTTTGTCAAACCGTCGAAACACGCTTCGCCGCGACACGACCATCCCAACACTCAGGTGCTTGTGGTTCTCAAGGGAAAGCTTTCAATAATAACAGACGGTTATGGTGAACAGGTTCTTTCCGAGGGCAACGCCGCTTACATACCCGGCGGAGAATCCCATATTGTCACGAATGTCCTGGATGAGCCTTCCGTCGGTCTGGATATTTTTGTGCCGGGACGCTCTTTTGATTTCTGGTTAAAACGGAAAAGTTCCGGAAGCTAAAAAATTCTGTCCAGGACGGCTTTATTTAGCCACGGAGCATATAAAGGATAATTTTTATGAAAAAAGGTAAATGGCACCTCTACGGCAGATGTGCTCTTGTAACAGGTGGAACAAAAGGTATCGGCTTAGAAATAGCCAAAGAGATATTGGAACTGGGAGGGAAAGTTTATATCGTTGCCCGCAACGCCGATTTGGTTGAGGAGTCTCTGGTGACCTGGCGGAAAAAAGGATTCGAAGCTTTAGGATTCGCAGCCGATATTTCGAATGCGGAGGGACGCAAAAAGCTGCTTGAAGACATAAAGTGCCGCTGGGACAGACTGGATATCCTTATCAATAACGTCGGGACCAATATAAGAAAGAAAGCCGTTGAATACTCACAAGACGAATACGAAACAATTATTGCGACAAATATGCACTCGACTTTCGATATGTGCCGCAGGGCTTATCCATTACTACAAAAATCCGAGGCCGGTGTCGTGGTCAATATCCTTTCCGTCGCGGGATTGACGCATCTGCGCACGGGGGCACCGTACGGGATGAGCAAAGCCGCTGTCTGTCAACTGACCAGAAACCTGGCGGTCGAATGGGCCGATGACGGGATTCGCGTCAATGCGGTCGCCCCCTGGTACACTCGAACCGCCCTTGTCGAGCGTCTGCTGGAAGACAAAGATTATTTAACGGATATCCTCGAACGCACACCCATGGGCAGAATTGCCGAGCCTGAAGAAGTGGCCTCGGTCGCGGCGTTTTTGTGTATGCCCGCGGCTTCCTATGTCACCGGCCAATGCATCGCCGTTGACGGCGGCTTTATGGTCAATGGATTTTGACCAACTTCATGTATTTACTCCGACAGAAAATTGTTGAAATTGAGACGAAGTCTTTGTATTGTAGAACTTGTGGCAAACACTAAGACGACATGAGCCTCTGGACTCAATATTTGCTCTAAGCCATAAGAAATTGGAGTCTCTATGGCGCAATTTCACGTGTCACGGTGAGGCCACATCTTAGGACAACAAGACTGATCGATTTGAAAAATTCATTAATGGCAAGATACAGTAGAACGATTGTATACGGAGAAATGTATGGAGAACACGGTCGAGGAACAAGTTTTTGAACGAACAGTGTCTATGACGCAGCCGAGAACGCTTGTTTTCGGCTGTGGATGTGTCTCACAACTGGCACAGGATCTCGCATCGCGAGGATTTAGTCATGCCATGGTAGTAACGGCAAAAGCGATTCGCCAGCATGCTGATTCGGTGGCCGACCAACTTAAGGCCAGTGGTCTGTCTGTCCTTATCGATGATTCCGTCAACGAAGAGCCGACCGTAGCTATGTTGGAGCGAGTTCTGGCTCACTCAAATTATGCGAAGATTGACGTGGTAATAGGCATTGGAGGAGGCAGCGTGTTGGACCTAGCGAAGCTTGTTGCCGCCCTCCGTGATGGTGAGCAGCGTGCCGCTGATTGCTTCGGGATCGGAAAATTAACGGGAAGGAAAACCTATTTAGTCTGTCTGCCAACGACTTCCGGCACGGGCAGTGAAGTATCGCCGAACGCCATACTGCTGGATGAGACGGACGACAAGAAGAAAGGCATCGTCAGTCCATACCTGGTCCCTGATGCGTCATATGTTGATCCAACGCTGACCCGGACGACTCCTAATAATGTCACCGCTTCTACAGGCATTGATGCATTGACGCACTGTATCGAGGCCTATGCCAACCGCTTCGCCCATCAAATGATCGATGTGTTCGCGTTAAAGGGTATTGAGCTAATCACTGGTTTATTGGAGGCTGCATATCAAGATGGCGAAAACCTCCGGGCCAGAAGCGCCCTGTCTTTGGGCAGCATGTATGGAGGTCTCTGTCTGGGGCCGGTAAATACGGCGGCAGTGCATGCGTTGGCTTATCCGCTTGGTGGCCGATTTCATGTTCCTCATGGCCTCTCGAACGCCATCCTGTTGCCGGATGTTATGGAATTCAACCTGTCGGCGGCACCGGAACGCTATGCGCGTATTGCCATGGCAATAGGCTGCAAGGAAGCGGCCAACGATTTGCTGACAGCTCAGCGGGGCATAAGCCGGATTAGAGAAATATGCCTGCGATGCGGGATTACATCCTGCCTGTCTGATTTCGGTATTCAGGAAAGCGATATACCTGATATGGCCAAATCGGCGATGGCCGTTACAAGACTATTGAAGAACAACCTGAAGTCTGTGACACAGGAAGATGCAGAAAGAATATTCCGGAACTTATTGAGTAGATAGAAACATGAACAGTAGTAATCCTTACAGTAGCTAATGATTTGAAATAAAAATTGTCGATGTTTATGATTTGCCGACAATATGAATTTATATAAGAAATTCGTACCAGAAAAACAGAGATAAAATCTACAACCAGCACAGCAAAACCTATCAAGTCTTTCTTGTAGATATATACAGGCATAGTCAGGGATATCTACACAATGATGGAAGAAGTCGTGAATTGTAGTTCCGGCTATTATCCGAAAACAGCTTTTGAATGATTCTTGAAATCTTTGTGTAATATCAAGAATACAACACCCAGCCGCTTTTGGGATCGTGGTTGGCGAAGGTGGAAGCTTAATCCAAATTTGACTAATTATCTTTGATATCTTGCTATATATCCTTATTTAACTGCAGGTCGCACCAAAATGATTTACTATCTTGACGATGGAAGCCAGTCAATTTTCTTCATTGTCACATCAAATGCATATTCTGATGGGAAAAATGCATAACCAAAGAAATTACCATAAGCTTCGTCTATTTTCCCTAAGTGACATTTAGGATTGAGCATCGATCTATATTCTTTGAAACTCTCGTATGCCGATTGAGATACATAATCGTCTTCGGGATTATAAGTTCCTTCGTAAAGTTCTCGCATGGTTTTGTAAAAAAATGAAGAAGCCTCTTTTTTTAGTTCCTCTATTCGGCGATATTCATTTCCACGTTGCCTTTCTGTTATTTCCTCTGAGACAAAACAGAATACATAACCAACAATAAAGGAAATTGCAGCTACTAAGCATAACCGAAAGATAGGTTTTTTCATTGTATTTTCTCCAAATTCATCTATCTTTTGCTATGACTATAATTAAAATAGAGACAGTCACAAATGGTAGTCTTTATTATTATCCAAAAATGGCTTTTAGCCAGGCCTGTGCCATCAGATGCGCACCGGCCAAAGTCGGATGGACGCCATCGGCCGCCCAATAATCGGCCGGGGCATTCTTTGCCGCCTTATCGAAAATCGACTGGAACGGGACGAATATTGTTTTGCACTCGGCGGCGATTTTTTTCGCCGCGGCCCGATAGCCGTCAAAAGCGGGGAACCACGTCTGGTCCACTTCACCGCAGCGAAGCACGAACGGCTCGCAAATGACTATTGTCACTTCCGGCAGCGCCTGGCGCGTTCGCCGGATTAGGGCTCGATAATCTCTTTCATACGTCTCTACGGTACCCTCATAATTATGCTTGGATATGTGCCAGTAATCGTTGACACCTACGAGGATACTGACAATATCGGGCTTCAGGTCGATACAATCTGTATCCCATCTCTCGGCCAGTTGAAATACCTTGTTCCCGCTAATGCCGCGATTGTAGATTTTTGGTTTAGCTTTAGAATACTCATCCAGCAACTCCGAAGCGGCAAGCAGAACATAACCCGTCCCCATGGCCCTTGGTTCATTAGCGTTATTCTGCCTTCTCCTGTCACGACCTAAGTCGGTAATTGAATCGCCCTGAAACAAGATGACATTGTTCTTATCAGTTAAACGGCAGGCTGCCCGGCCGAACGGACAGACAATAGTCTCGGAACAGCCGGAAGAAGTTAGTATAGACGAGGCCGTCAGTCCTGCAGCCGTAACAGCAGCAGTCTTTTTAAGAAAGTTACGTCGGGTAGTTTGATTGTCTTTTGAATGCAGTTTTGTCATTGTTCATTCTCCTTCTGGGCCGGGGCCGAATCCACTTCCATTTTAAGAACACCATTTCTTACATTTACTATTTTATAATTATAGTTGGCACAATCCTTCAAATCCAGCTCATTTATGAAATATAACCTCCACAGGCCCAGCCCTGCCCGAAAGCGGCTGCCACTTTTGGCATTTCATAAATTACGCCATCTTGCCGGACGTATTCGATTGTGCTATATTTCCAGCATGACAAGATCGCATAAATTCGGGCTTGAAAATTTGTTGATTCCTGTTAAGAAAGTATCTCTGCAAAAGGGCTACTTCCATTGGCCCAGCCTGCCGGTCCTTGCCGCCTGCCGCAGCGCTGATATCCTTCCTCTTCAACAGCTCAGAAATGACCTGTCGAAGTATTTTCCCAAAGTTCGTCTGATTAGAGATGCTTATGACCCGGCAGCGGTAAGAGTCTATCGAGATAAAAACATTACAAATCCTGAGGCATACCGGCTTGTTATTGCTCCGGACGGCATCCAAGTTTACGCCGGAACGGACGCCGGTGCATATTATGCCGTGCAAACACTGCGTGACATCATATCGATATACGGCAAAAAACTGCCGGTATGCAGGATAAAAGATGTGCCGGACTTTCGCCGACGCGGCGTTTATCACGACTGCTCCCGGGGGAAAGTGCCAAAGCTTGATACACTCAAAGAGCTCGTGACAAGGCTGGCACACTGGAAGATTAACGAACTCCAGCTTTATGTGGAGAACGTCTTCACGTTTAAGCATCATCCCGAGATTGGCAAAGGCTACAGCCCCTTGACGCCGGACGAAATTCTCGCTCTGCAGGATCATTGCCAAAAGCATCACGTCAGGCTGGTCGGCTCTCTGGCAAGCTTCGGGCATCTTGAGAAAATTCTCGCCCTGCCGCAATACCGCCACCTCGGCGAAATGCACGGACCGTATCACGTTCCCAGCGGGTCAACCCTTTGTCCTCTTGATCCGGGATCCATTAAATTGATCACGGAATTGTACAGTGAATTTTTGCCGTTGTTCGACGCCGATGATTTCAACGTCTGCTGCGATGAGACCTGGGAACTCGGCAAGGGCCGCAGCAAAAGACGGGCCGAACGAACGGGAGTCGGACGGATGTATCTGGATTTTCTTCTCAAGATTTACCATCTATGCGAACACCACGAAAAACGAATGAATGTCTGGGCGGATATTTTATTGAAATATCCCGAATTACTGGACAAACTGCCCCGAGATATGGTGTTGTTGAACTGGGAGTACGAACAGGACGGCAAAAATATATCCAGGACGAAAGAAATCGCCGATGTCGGGATGATGTTTATGATTTGTCCCGGGACGAGCGGCTGGCAAACACACGGCTCCCGTCTTCCCAACTCGATGGGCAACATTACAAATTTCGCCAAATACGGCCGGAAATATAAAGCCGAGGGTCTGCTCAATTCGAACTGGGGCGACCAGGGACATCGCAATTTCCTGGGGGCCAGCCTGCACGGTTTTGCACACGGAGCCGCCCACGCATGGAATGGAAAAGCTGTTAATAATGATAGATTCACCGAGGATTTCTGTTATCTGGTCTTCGGTCAAAGGACAAACCATATGGCTAAGGCACTGAAGTTATTGGGCAGTACCTACATTACATGCGGCAAGACTTTGCCCAACAAATCTTTGTTGTATCATGCCCTTGTTGAACCGCTGTTGCCGGCAAAAACGGAAACATTTAGCAGCATTGACACGATGACCACCGATGGAATACAGAAGATATTAAATCAATTGTCGGATGCAAAGCTTTGGCCTAAACCGGACAAATCTGCCAATGAATTCGAACGGCAGGCTTTGATGGAACTGGCATTAGCGGCACGGATGGACTGCCTGGCAAGCAGACGAGCATTAACAGCCAGGGCTCTGCGCTGCGGAAAAATTATAAGAAAAACCGAATTAAAAAACCTCAGCAGACAAATGCACGAACTCTCGAAGGATTTCAAAGAGCTTTGGCTGCTGCGAAACAAACCTTCCCGTTTGCGTGATAATCTCCGGTTATTCAAGAAAGTTCAACGGGAATCGGAACGATTGGCCGAAAGGAAATAGAAAGTCACTATGGCGGCAAAAAATTCGATAGAAAAGCTTGCGAAGAAAAAAAAGATGCGGGTCGCTGGCCTGATGTCCGGGACATCCGCGGACGGCGTCGATGTGGCAATCGTCGATATGGATGAGCATGCGGTCGATTTAATAGCATTTGATACATCTGCTTATCCCGCCGCATTACGTAAGACAATATTCCAACTTTTTCAGACGGAACCGGCCAATCTCGATGACATTTGCCACTTCAATTTTGTACTCGGCGAAGTTTTTGCAGGTTCAATCATAAAGCTGTGCAGGACGGCGAAGATTCCTTTGGATTCGATCGATCTAATAGGCTCACATGGCCAGACGATTTATCATAATCCCAAAGGCAGAAGGTATGGTAGAAAGTTAGTGCGTTCCACCTTGCAGATCGGCGAACCCTCCGTCATCGCCCAGCGGACCGGCATAACAACTGTGGCGGATTTCCGGCCGAGAGATATGGCGGCCCGCGGCCAGGGAGCCCCTTTGGTCCCGTTCGCCGATTATGTTCTCTTCCGGGATAAAAAACGCTGCCGGGCCATTCAGAATATCGGCGGAATCGCCAACGTGACATATCTCCCGGCAAATTGTCGGCTCCCGGACGTGATCGCCTTTGACACCGGACCAGGCAATATGGTGATCGACCGGCTGATCTGGTTGATCAGTGCCGGCAAAAGAAAATACGATCAGGCGGGGAAATTCGCCCGGCAGGGAACAGTCAACAACACCTTACTCAAACAGATGCTTTCACATCCGTTTTTTCGATGCCGCCCTCCGAAAACTACCGGCCGGGAAGAATTTGGCTGGCAATACTGTGATGCTCTTTACAAAAAGGTTTTGAAAAAAGCAATAGCTACCGAAGATATTGTGGCAACTGCTACTGCTTTGACTGCAGAAAGTATCGCTCAGGCTTATCGGCGTTTTCTGCCAACAATGCCGGATGAAGTGATTCTATGCGGCGGCGGCAGTCACAATAACACGCTGGTAATAATGTTGCGGCAAAAGCTTTGTGAAACTAAAATCAGCTTCAGTGACGAGCTTGGGATTAGCTCCGATGCCAAAGAAGCTGTGTCGTTTGCCATTTTGGCCTACACGACGATCCATGGCCGGGCGAATAATGTCCCCAGTGCGACTGGCGCCGGCCAACCGGCAATATTAGGAAAGATTATCCCGGCATCATGACAAGACGAAAAATACTTCCGGCCACCGAGAAACGCAATCGACGCAGCGAACAGATCGATCGGCTATCGACTCGGGAGATTGTCGAACTGATCAATTCCGAGGACGCACTCGTTGCACCTGCAGTGAAAGAAGAAAATAAAAATATTTCCGCCGCGGTTGAGATGATCGTGGAACATTTCAACAAAGGCGGACGCTTATTTTATGTCGGTGCGGGAACGAGCGGCCGGTTGGGAGTGCTCGATGCCTCGGAATGTCCCCCGACGTTCGGTGTCAGTCCCAAGCTGGTGCAGGGAATTATCGCCGGAGGCAGGCGAGCCCTGGTCCGAGCCATCGAAGGCGCGGAGGACAATCCGCAGGACGGTGCCGATGCCATCATTAAAAATAAAATCACGGCAAAAGATACTGTCGTGGGAATTGCCGCTTGTGGGATGACCCCTTTCGTGCGGGGTGCATTGAAACAGGCAAAAAAAATTGGGGCAGGGACAATTTTTATTACATGCGCACCGGAAGCAGTGAAACACATTCCGGCGGAAATCATCATCAATCCGGTCGTCGGCCCGGAAGTTGTCACCGGCTCGACCCGGATGAAGGCCGGAACCGCCACAAAGCTCGTTCTCAATACCCTCACAACAACGGCGATGATCAAGCTCGGCAAGGTGTACCGCAACCTCATGGTCGACCTGAACGCCACCAACGAAAAATTGCGTGACAGGTCGCAAAGAATCATCATGGAAATGACATCGCTTTCGCGGCCAAAGGCAAAACGACTGCTTGAAAAGGCCCACGGTAAAGTTAAAACGGCAATTGTCATGTACTTTCGAGATGCAGATGACAAAGAGGCACTTGAAATTCTCGAGAAGTGTCACCAGTCTCTTCGAGAAGCGATAGAGAAAAAAGCATGAATATAAACATCATCGGCCAAAATATCGCCGGAGCGTTGGGCGGGATAGATATCCTGGTGATTTCTCTGGCGGTGATTCCCCTCTTCGTGATTTCGTATATTTTCGGGCGGGAAGAAAAAGATACCGGAGATTTCTTTCTGGGCGGCAGGAAGGTCCCTTCTATCGTGGCGTGCTTGTCTTTCGTCGCCACCGAAGTTAGTGCACTGACCATTGTCGGTGTCCCCGCAACGGCTTACAGTGAAAACTGGGAGTACCTGCAATTTTTTATCGGCTCTGCAGCGGCACGCATTACGGTAGCTTTTCTTTTCATACCCGTATTTTACAAGTATCAATGTACGAGTATTTACGAGTTCCTCAAACATCGCTTCGGGGCCCAGACACAATATACCGGTTCGATTTTCTTTTTTATCACACGTCTGACAGCATCGGGAGTCAGACTATACGCAACCTGTATGGCGGTCGCTTATATCATCGGCTGGAATCTGGCAGAGGCAATTATATTTTTTACAATAGTCAGCATTGTCTTTATTGCCTTCGGAGGTATCAAGGCAGTCGTCTGGGCAGGAGCGTATCAGGCAATAATATTCTTTGGAGCCGGAACCGTTTTGTTAGGCTACCTTCTATACCATATTCAGGGGGGATTAACGACGGCGTGGCAAATCGCGGACAACGCCGGTCGGCTGAGCGTCTTTAATTTCAATGTTAATCTGAATGATGCGACCACGTTCTGGGCGGGCACGGCAAATGCATTCTTTATCGGTCTGGCGGTCTTCGGCACGGACCAGGAAATGATGCAGCGGCTGCTGACTGTCGAAACCAGAAAAAAAAGCCAAAACACAATCATCGCAACCATTCTCGGCGCACTTCCGGTGTTGTGCCTGTATCTTGCAATCGGCACATTGCTTTTTGTCTTTTACCAACAAAATCAAAATGTTGCCGGACCGGAAGAGGTAAAAGTCGTTCTCTCCCACTTCATAACAAATACCCTGCCAACAGGATTAAAAGGACTGCTGCTGTCCGCTATTATCCTGGCCAGTATCGATTCGCCTCTGAGCTCACTGTCCTGCTCGTTCGTCACGGATATTTATCGGCCATTAATTAACAAATCAGGAACTGAACGACATTATTTATTCGTCTCGCGATCGGGAGTGATTGGATTCGGCATCATCCTGGCTTTGATCGCTTTTGCCTGTAGTCCTGTAGAAAATATCCTGTGGTTCGCTTTCGAGATTTTTTCTATCACCGGCGGAGCCACGCTCGGCGTTTTTCTCCTGGGTGTGCTGACCAAATGTCAAAGTAATTGGGCAAATGTCTTTGCCATGATTTTCAGCACACTGGCAATGATTGTGCTGTTATTACTTTCTAAATATAATTTGATCAATCTGGCCTGGAGCTGGCTGATTGTCATAGGAACAGCGACAACATTAATCCTGAGCTATCTTCTGCAATCCCTCTGCGATAAGAGTCCAAGCTGAGCAGTTCTATGAAAAATCCGGTACATCTCTTATCTGAGCTCCCGATGAGTAAAAATGTTGAAAATTTATGATACTTTTGTTAATTTAACCATATAGATTGTTAATGTGGGTATTATTGAATCACCCTTACGCGTAAACTGTAGTTTCCAAAAAATAAAACGCTAAGCAACGAGCTTTAGCAATTTATAG
>CAZFOQ010000124.1:0-11906 GCA_964520535.1 uncultured Pirellulales bacterium
ATATAAAGTGACCAAAATTACTGAAACTATGTGAGGTAATCCGACAGACTCCTAGTCCCAGTCTGAGTTTCCCAGGTCAAGCAGTGTTGAAAAATCCTCGATACCGCTGCCGTTGTCCTGGACTGTAACAAATCCATCTTTATTCGTAATTTCCACTTCCGTTGCTCCTGCACGCCTTGCGTTTTGCAGGATTTCAATGATCCGGCCATCCAGGGTCCCGGTGAACAATCTGCTGGCCTTAGAAAGTAGTTTCGGGTTGGCTTTCGCTTGTATTGTTTCCATTTCTCGATACCTCCATTTCTGTAAAGAGGGATGGCACACCCTCTCTCGACGAGCACGCCATCCAGGTTAGAATAGACAAAAGTTTCAAAACTATGACCACAACTGGCGTTCTGAACTCGGTTTCCGGTCAAACCTCCAGATGCGAACCTGCTCGAACTGCTTTGCATCCCGGCCGATGTTCTCTATGGCAGCATCTACATCCTCTTCGAGAAGAAGATGGAAGAGAATCTTCAATTTGTTTTGAGTGAGGCGAGTCATCTTGGCCAGGAAGAAGTTAAAGTCGCGCAGCCTTTCGTCAAACCTCAGCGGGTCATCATCCCTGTCGACAGTCGCAATCTCCAGAAACACGTTGTGTAGAAAGAACTTAATCTTTTTTTTGCCAGATTTGATTAGAAGGGATAGGTCGAGCCCTCTGCCTTGTTCCCGAACCTTTGCACCAGTTGATTGACACAGCATTTTCATATGTCCAACAATGATCGGCGATACCACGCAGAGGAAATAATTTATCTTCGCAATTTCATTTTGGTTTTGCATTTTGGCTTCTCCTTTTCAATTTTGTGGTTAGACTGAAGTTTTTCTTGACTTGAACATGAGTTTTACGAAAGACAATGAAAGACGAATAGAAGACAATTACGGCAACTCGGATTTTGAGCGTGCGAAAAGCCTTACGATAGTCTTCGGCCTAAAAGAGACAGCAAGCCCCTGCGAAGCGGATTTTACGGTCTTGTGGCGTGTACTTTTGTTAAATACCGCTTTTGCCCGCACACGATAGAGGTTTGCCTTATGATGATCGTATGTGCGAACTTTCAACGATCTGATTCAAATTATCAATCAGATCTGATTGGATTGAAATTTGGATTGTTTTGAATGAATGAACATGAGGGTGTGATGGAATTTGTCACAGTGCTACTGCGGACAGTAGCTATGTGCTAAAAGAAAGAGTGGTTTAATTGCTTTGCTCGCACATTTAGCAAAACACGCTGATAATATCCTGCCACTCAACAGCATCACAAATGTTTCTTTGTCATCGAGTGCACGAATTTGTTATTGTTATCGCAGAGTTATCCTTTAAAATACTCAAAATTACTCAAGGAGTAGATTTATGCTTCAACAGCTCTTGGTGAATGGCTTGATTGCCGGCGGCATCTATGCCCTCGTAGCATTGGGCTTCAGCGTAATCTACAGAACAGTGAAGTTCTTCCATTTTGCCCATGGAGTGGTTTATACTGCCGGGGCATATGTAGCCTATACCTTGGCTATCCAGCTTAAGGTGCACTTCATTATAGCCTTTTTCCTTGCCATGTTGGTCGCCGCCATACTCGGAGTGCTCATTGACAGAACTGTCTACCGCCCTCTACGTTCAAAAAGGGCCTCCAATCTTATCTTCCTTCTAGCTTCTTTCGGCGTTTTCATTTTTCTGCAGAATCTCATTCAACTGATTTACGGTGCTCAGGTCCTTTCCCTTCGGACGGGCCCTGTCATGGAAGGATACCATATTTTCTCAGCGGTCATCACACCCACGCAAATTATGATTCTGGTTGTTTCAATAGTTTTGATGCTTGTCTTGTGGGCTTTCATTATGAAAACCAAGCTCGGTAAAGCTATGAGAGCAGTAGCCGATGACCCTATTGCAGCGAATGTGGTAGGGATAAATCCTGAGAAAATCATACTTCTTTCTTTCGTGGTAGGATCGGCTTTAGCTGGTGCAGCAGGAGTGCTTATCGCGCTCGAGACCAATATCGAGCCAACCATGGGATTCTCTGCGATACTCAAAGGAATTATAGCTTCTATTATTGGTGGGATAGGAAGCATTCCAGGGGCCATGTTTGGCGGATTCTTTCTTGGAATGGCGGAAAACCTGGGCATAGCCTGGATACCTTCAGGCTGGAAGGATGCTATCGCATTCGCTATTCTTATTATCTTTTTACTGTTAAGGCCCCGCGGTATTCTTGGTATCAAGAGCGGGAAGGAGGTGCTTTGAGGTATGGAATATCTCCTGCACATTTTTGTCATTTGCGGGATTTACAGCATTCTCACGCTCAGCCTCAACCTGGTAGTTGGATACACGGGCCTCGTGTCCCTGGGACATGCTGCCTTTTTCTGCATAGGTGCCTATATTTCGGCATTACTGGCTTTGAATTTGGGAATCTCGCCCTGGATTGGCCTCATAGCTGGGGCATGTGGCGCTGCAGTGTTCGGGGTGGTCATAGGTATGCCTTCGTTACGCTTGAAAGGTGACTATTTGGCCCTGGCTACATTTGGCGCAGGTATGATTATCTATTCAATTGCAAAGAACTGGGTTTCTTTTACCAGAGGCCCGATGGGACTTCCGGGAATCCCTGGCTTTTCTGTTTTTGGTTTCTCACTGGAATCAACTTGGTTGTACCTCATACTTGTTATAGTTTTTACCCTGGTTACCGTGTTTATTCTGCAGCGTCTCGTTGGCGGTGCATATGGAAGGGTTTTGAGGTCAATAAGAGAGGATGAAATAGCTTCTGAAACACTTGGCAAGTATGTTGCCAAGTACAAACTCCAAGTCTTTGTAGTGGGTGCCTTTTTTGCTGGTATTGCAGGCAGCCTCTATGCACATTATATAACATTCATTGATCCGTCAAGCTTCACGGTGATGGAATCCATCACAATTCTTCTTATGGTTATATTCGGAGGCATGGGAAGCATTAAGGGTTCGCTGGTGGGAGCCATAATGCTCGTGATGTTTCCAGAGATGCTCAGATTTCTTGGGATGCCCAGTTCCATTGCCGCACCAATGAGACAGATGATTTATGGTTTGCTGCTTGTTGTGTTCATGATAAAAAGGCCGCAGGGGCTACTTGGAAAATACAGGTTTAGATAAAAATGGATTTGCTGAGAGTTGACAGATTGCGAAAAGAGTTCGACGGCGTTACGGCAGTTGATGATGTGTCATTCAGCCTTGAGAAGGGAACAATAACCAGCCTGATAGGTCCCAACGGTGCGGGAAAAACCACTGCCTTTAACATCTTGATGGGGCTTTGCCGACCGGATGGGGGACAGGTCTATTTCAACGGTAAACGGTTTACGCATTTACCACCGCATACGATAGCACAGCTCGGAATTGGCAGAACATTCCAGAACATCAGGATATTCCCTCAGATAAGTGTGTTGGAAAATCTCATGCTTGCACCTCGAAACCAAAAAGGTGAGGGTATATTCTCAGCTCTGATTCGGACACAGCAAACAAAGACAGATGAACAAGAAGTAAGAGAAAAAGCTCTTAGTTATTTAAGTACTGTAGGCTTACTGGATAAGAATAATGAGATGGCCGAGAATCTTTCCCATGGCCAGAGAAAGCTTCTTGAACTGGCCAGAGCATTAGCTACGGGGTCGCAGCTTCTTCTCCTCGATGAACCTACTGCAGGGGTTTTTCCAAATACAAGAAACAAGATATTGGATTTGCTTCGGGAACTTAGGGATGCTGGAAAGACTATCTTATTTATAGAACACGATTTAAAGGTTGTAATGGGCATCTCGAGTACAGTGATAGTGCTGAACTATGGCAAAAAAATCGCGGAGGGAACTCCTGAAGAAATCAGGAATAACGAGAAAGTAATTGAAGCATACCTAGGGAGGTCAAATGCCACTGCTTGAGGTTAAAGATTTGACAGTGTATTATGGAACTGTACAGGCGTTGGATAAAGTTTCATTTCATGTCAACGAAGGTGAGATTGTAGCAGTGATCGGGCCCAACGGTGCAGGTAAAAGTACCGCATTGAAAACTCTGTGCGGATTAAAACAATTGACGGGCAATAGTTCCGGCAAGATAATGTTCGAAGGACATCAGATTGAAAATTTGCAGCCTTATCGGTTGGTCAGAAAGGGCATCAGCCTTGTGCCTGAAGGCAGAAGGGTATTTAGCACAATGAGCGTGCTTGAAAATCTCGAGATGGGTGCTTATACGCTGGATGGTCGAAACCACATTGAGGATGCCTTAGATAGAGTATTCAATCTTTTCCCTCAATTAGAGGAAAGGCGAGAACAAAGGGCTGGGACACTCAGCAGCGGCGAGCAGCAAATGCTGGCTATTGGAAGGGCCTTGATGCTGGAGCCAAAATTGCTTCTCGTGGATGAACCTTCGCTTGGTTTGTCTCCCAACTACATGCGCCAAGTATTTGAGAAATTGAAGCAAATCAACAAGAATGGCACCGCTATTTTGCTGGTAGAACAAAATGCCAGAATGGCCTTAAAATTTTCTGCCCGGGGTTACGTTTTTGAACTTGGTAAAATCGCTATGGAAGGCGAGAGCCAAGGTCTGCTCGAGGATGAAAAGGTCAGGGATTCATTCCTTGGGGGATAGACATCGTCAGTAGCTTTCTTTAAGAAAGTGTTTTTTTCAGTAAAATATTAACTTGATAGTATAGGAATTTGTAATAATAGCGAAAATAGGTAATGTGGTTAAAAAGGTTCCGCCGAAGGCGGTTAATTTAATTTCGAGTATTAAATCGTATATTTGAGACAGAAATTCATTGTATCTGGCGACTCCGGGCATCGATAATAGATTGAATTTTGTTCTTGCATAAGTTTTTTTATGTATCTATATTTAAGGAAGCATAGCAAAAAAATTGAATGAGGGAGCAATTCAGAATATCCTAGACGTGCGAGACATCAATAATAACTGGTTAAGAGAATTGGAGAGACAAAAATGAAAAAGCTATGGATTGGAATCAGTATTGTCGCGCTCGTGGTTTTAAGCCTTGTAGTTGTCGTCACCCATACGAGGAAACAGCCGGAGGTGATAAAAATTGGGGCGATATTACCGTTGACAGGGAGCGATGCAAAACTTGGCGAAAGTGCAAAAAAAGGAATTGAATTAGCGGTTGAACAAATCAACGAAACGAAAGGGCTTAAAAAAGGCAAATTAACAGTCCTGTACGAAGATAGCCAGGGGCAAGCTTCTACAGCGATTAGTGCAGTTAGAAAATTAATAGCTACTGATAGAGTGCCTGTAATAATTGGTGAATTAGCAAGTACTGTCACATTGGCGTTAGCTCCGGTTGCTGAGAAAAACCGTACTGTCCTCATATCTCCTACAGCATCTTCGCCTAAAATCAGCGATGCAGGAGATTACATTTTCAGAATATGTGCCTCGGATGTTTTTGAGGGTTCATTTATGGCCGAGTTTGCTTATGACAAGCTTGGGTATCGTAAAGTTGCCATTCTGTATATTAATAATGACTATGGGGTTGGCCTAAAAGAATCATTCCAGAAACGTTTTGCTGAGTTAGGAGGCTCTGTTTTGGATGTCGAGGCGTTTGAACAAGGTGCAACAGATTTCAAGACCCAATTAATAAAGATTAAAAGTAAGAACCCTCAAGCCATCTATATGCCGGGTTATGCCAAGGAAATGGGAATAATTCTAAGACAATCTAAAGAATTAGGGATCAAAATTAAATTCCTAAGTTCAATCGCAACAGAGGATCCACAGGTAATAGAACTTGGTAAAGATGCCGCTGAAGGTGTAATTTATACAGCATATGGCTATGACTCTAAAAGGGAAATCCCGACAATTCAGCAATTTGTTAAAGCTTTTGAAAGCAAGTACGGTGAGGAACCAGATATTTATGCTGCTCTTAGTTATGATACTGTAAACATCCTTGCACTCGCAGTGAGTAAGGCAAAAGAATTCTCTAGCAACGAAATTAGAAAGCAATTGTATGCGATCAGAGATTATCCCGCGGTGACCGGCAATATTACTTTTGATGATAAAGGGGACGTTACGCAAGCAATAACTATTAAGATGATTGAAAATGGCACCTTTAGATTCTATTAAACCATGGAGATTTGAGAACCACGGAGGGTTCATATGGTTAGACAAAACCCAGTTATAGCTTTCTACGATTATGTAGCTGACATTTATGATCTGATAGTTAGAAGGAAATGGGAGACAGTAAAGGCAAAAAACAGTAAATATTGGTTGGTCAAGCATTTCGAAAAAAACAAAGTTTCAACCATTCTCGATTGTGGTTGCGGTACAGGCATAGACGTTATTGCCCTCGGTAGACGGGGGTATACTTGTACCGGTTGTGACATTAGCAAAGGAATGTTGCAGATTGCCAATAGTAACGCAAGTAAGTATACTGTGAATAATAACTGCAAGTTTGTTAATTGCAGTATTACTGAACTTAGTCAACATTTCCAAGCAGACCAGTTTGATGCGGTAACCTGCATAGGTAATGTTCTAATGCATTTGTCAGAAAAAGACCAAATCTATAAAGCCTTGAGGGAAATTAGTTTTGTTCTCAAGCCTAACGGCAAATGTCTCATAACACTAGATGATAATTATGACTGGCTCAAAACCTTGTTGGGAAATAGGGAGGTTATCTTCCATATAGAAGGTTTCTTGCCAGCAGAGCAGCCCTTGGTGCCATTTCATATTTGGCCATTGGAGTCCGAGGTAGTGAAATCATACGTAATCATTTATGGCTTGGACAAACAAAGTAGGTGGCGCGTCAAAAGAAGATTTTATCTTCCATTGAAGTTAATTTTTCTAAAACAGTTGTTGCGTATGATGAGAAGAACTGGATTCACTGATATAGGAGCTAGTTATATAGAAGATGGTTATTTGAACCATGACATTACCGACTACTGGATATGTTCAAAGTGGACCAGAGAGCGGACACCCATTCTCATAGAGGGAAAAAAGTAACCAATGATCACGATTTTCACAATCTCATTTCTTCTGGGTGCCACAATGAAGGTTGCTGACCTTTTAGATGAACATGGGTTGATATTGTTTAAGAGGGCCGATTTATTTTTTGGAATTACGTGGGGTATTTTGGGAGCCTTACTAATTAGGTTTGATTACTTGACAGCAAACATGTACGTCGCTTTGTTTGTTAGTTATATTTTCCGCGGAAAAATAGATTATCTAAATCATGGGATTGGATCAACGATAATTATTTTTACTTTTATTTACTTGTTGCATAATCGGAGGTTAAACATTGAATGGCCGATTCTTTTGTTCTTTTTCTTTGCGCTTACTACTACCGGAATGATCCACGATCTTTTTATGCACAATAGAGGGAAACGGCAGGTCTTTGCTGAAATGGTTCATACGTTTATTTCCTACATGTTGATACCTTTGTGCTACTCAATATATACATGTCAACCGATTTTTTTTTACAGCTTTTTTCTATTCGGTACAGGCTATGAAATTGTTAGGATTTCTGGCGGTTACCTTATTGCCTGGGAGAATACACAATGGAAGGAGAAATGAATCGAATCTTTTTCACATTTCAAGTAGCCATGCTCGTTTTTATACCGGCCTTGGTATACACATATTCGAAAAACCTGCTAGTACATTTGGCTGACAATCCGGAGAAAAAACCGGTTACGGATGATAGAAAAGCCCTAAAGAAAAAAATACTTTTCTACTTTTACTTCTCAGACCAAGTAGTGTTTGATTGGGCAGTATACTTGATGTTTTCCCTATTATGCGGACTTTTTATATTAGGTGATTTTAAGTGTTTCCATAAGGTAGGAATCTTATTATGGGTTATTTACATCTTGATTGTGTTGGCCATTGGTGCATATTCTCTTTGTAAAATGAGAACGAAATGGAAACAGGGAAGGTTATGGATTGTACTTATATCATCGTATGCTATTCTACCTGCTCCGTTTTTAATGTACTGGATTACCAAAGAAAACGGTAAGTTGTTCCAATTATTTTCGATGGGATTTTCATTGGGTTTTTACTTCTGGTGGCACATCGTAGGCGGATGGTTGTATGTACCATTAACTTCCCTGATTGGATTAAAAAATTTGGATCAATGATATAGCCGTTCATCAATTAGCAATGAAGAACTCTGCAGCAAGCCGCAGCATATCTAAAACTTCAATAAGGAATATACGCTTGTTTTTCACCCTGTGGCAAGCTACCGAGAATTGTCAAGTTAAAGTTTAAGGTCATCATCGGTGCCTTGACCTTAGGAATTGTGATTCTGTGAGTTGCTGTCGCGGGTGTCGCTAATATATTTCTCAAAACGCCTCGCAGCTGCAACGGTAAGCTGCACCTTTTTCTCAGGCTCAGCATCAAGACCGCTAAATATCGTGCTGGCGGACTTAAGGCAGCTCATTCGAAGGATCTGTTGGTCTTTTTCTTTTGAACCACCAGAACCGGCGCTGGTATTGAGCTGTTCAATGCAAGTGATGTTCCTAAACTTGCCGGCCTTCTTCCAGTCGTATTCGACAATGTCCCCTTCTTGAAGCTTGTCGATCCAGTACTACAAGCATCCATCCCTGCACACAAATTTTACTTTGAAGTGTGTTTGTTTGGAGCAGATTTTCTTACTACCCATCCTAAACTGCACTTGCTTAAAATCTGTGCACATTCCTTGCCATACGCCAATAATATTGACCCACTTCCAGAACTGCCCCCTAATTGGCCGGTGGCTTTGACAAAGCGAATTCTGCCTCGTAAAAAGCAAATTGCATCAGCCTTTGCTGCATACTTATGAAACCATTCTGTGTCAGTACGGCTAAAGACCAATGCAATGCCATTTCCGTGTTTGACAAGCCGACGCAGCCATTTAGGGGTATCTTCACCATAAGGGGGATTGAGCCACACTCTGCCGTCCCATTTTGAAGTTAAACCATTATCAAGTACCGTTAGATGTTTCCTGACAGGTATCCATGACACGATTTTTTTCCCGGGGCTGGTAGGATCCACGTCAAATTTTATACCGAGAGCGTTAAAGATTTCTGGTGGTGTGTACCATTCCTTCGATTCATTGTACGCAGACTCGTGTGTAAATCCTTTACGCTGTAACGAATGTTTTTAGCCTGTCATATAGACCGTCCTTTATCCTTATCACCTGCACGACCCCCTCAGGGCCAATCCAGTCACCAACAAGACAGAACTGAAACATGGATATACTTGAATGGATATGAAGGGGGAGGCGAAGGAGGGGGACGGCCCATCAGAGAAGAGTGTAGAAAGGGGGGGAGATAAGGTGACTGCGGGAACTCTTTAGCCGACACTCCTATAATCCGAAATCAATATCCTTGTGTCTGTAGTTCCTATCCTCGTCCTTAGCCTTAGCACTTGAATCGTCGGAAGGTTCATCATCAAGGTCGTTATTGATGTATCGTTCGAAGTATTTTGCAACTGAAACGGTGGCCAGGACCTTCTTCCTCGGTTCAATGTCCATAGGACCAAGGACCATGCCGGCAGTCTTCAGGGAACTCATCTTGACAATCCGCTCGTCTTTGACGTTGGAACCGTTGGAGTCGTTGCTGTCTGCTTCGGCAAGCTCAATGGTTGTGATGTTCTTGTACTCGCCGGCTTTCTTCCAGTCAAACTCGACGGTATCACCTTTGCGGAATTTGCCAAACTGTTTCTTGTCCCAGAAGCTGTATCGGTCATCGCCTATGGCAAGGACCTGGTAAGGCTGTCCCTTGTCAGTCTCATTGTCCCAGAGTTGGTCGATTCTTCCTAACATACTTTGTATCTCCTTGACTTTGTTTTGCTCCTTGAAGCAAAATGACGACAGTTCTTGGCTATTTCGGCTGTAGCAGGACAGTTATGTTGTCTGCACCAGATGTCATCCGGCACAACCGCCCTGTGGATGCAGCGAAGGCATTTGAATCTCTTTCTGTTTTCTTCAGACCGCAGAAGAGGAAGGCCGCATTCCGGGCAGATGGGTCTGTCATCACTGACGGTATGCTCCGGCAGGTCGTAGTGTGCATAACAGCCGGGACAGATCAAGTGGGCTGAGCCTTCCTTCCGCGATCTGCTCACCTTATCCAAGTGGGATTCACACACAGCCATAAGGCATCTGGAGGTGTTTTGAACAAGGGGTATTTAAGGTGTTTTGTCTGCGGACCGCCGATCACGCCGATAAAAACTTGCAGTGATCAGGATTGAATCAGTTTCTGGGCCTTGCTGAGGAAGATTCGACGGAACTGTGGGTCTTTGAGCATTTGGTCGAGAATATGATCTGCTTCCTTTCTTTTCATGGATTCCTGGATAATCCCGTTGGCGGCTTGCTGGTCTAATGGCAGACCGCAGAGACTGCAAAATTTATTGGAAGCTGGATTGGATGTATTGCAGCGTATGCATTTTTTAGGTGCGAGTATGTCCTTCTCCTCCGATCGGTCGTTTGTTTGGATGCCGTGCAGTTTGAGCAATGCCTTGTCAACATCGCGGCCGCTCAGGTGGACGTAAATGGAGGCCATCCTTGAGGATCGAGTCCAGCCCAGGTATTCTTTCATCTGGGCCTCGGTAAGATGGTTGGCCAGATGGGTTGCACATGCATGCCTGAAGCTGTGGGGATTGACTCGCTTCTTAATACCGGCTCTGGCTGCAAATCTTCGAAGCATAGCGTAAGCTGCGCTATAACTGAGCAGTCTGTTCCGGTTGCTAAGCCAGATGAAGGCATCTGGATCATCCTTGAAAGGATGCTTGTTAAGCCATTCTGTAAGATACGGGACCGAAGAGATGATGCGGACTCTACGGGGGCCGGTCTTGCCGTTCACGCGGAGTTTGGCGCCGTACTGGTCTGGCTGGAAATTTCTAAGCCTGATGGTAAGGATCTCTTCGATTCGCGTGCCGGTTTCATAAATGACATTGACGAAGGCCCGGTCCCGCTCGCTTCTGGCAGCGTTACTCATTTTCTTTACGTCTTCCTGGGTGAGCAGATCCTCGGGCAGGATTGTTCTGCCCCTGTTTTTGCATTTCATGCTTATCCATTTTACTTCCGGAGGATAGTCATCTGTTCCTCTAAGCCATTTGTAGAATTTTCTCAGAATAAGCTGCATCTCCATCTTGGTCATATCCGCGTAAGGTGAGGCCTGTATCCTGGAAACAACAGACTCAATGTCTGAACAGGAGGCGGATTCAAATTCTATTCCCAACCACTTGGAGGTCTTGGCAAGATGGTAAACGTACTTAACCGCTCGGCCTTTGGTGATGCCGCAGGCAAGACTGTGGTCTTTGAACCGGATTATCAGAGCCTTGTTCTTTGATAGTGTCTGTGTTCGGCTAAGATTTTTCAAAGCGGTGGCCATTCTGGCATCATAGTCGTGGATGCTTACCCTCATACGTACAGCAGTTGCAGGATATAGTATAAAGGTTGCAGCTCCACACATTGCAAAACGTGCTCCGTACTAGCCTTTCTCTGAATGTGTAGAGCGCTACCTTGAACCCTGCACTCGTTTGATATTTGGCACGGTTAGTATATAAACTTAACGGTTGGTCGTAATCCGGTGGTTAAGCAAATAAACAAAATATCGTCTTTCAGAAGACACGATTCTGGAATCAAGCAAAAACTACACCGACTGATACTTATGAGAATAGAAGGCTTGATGGATATGTAATCTTAGATTTCCCATACAAAAGTGGCGCATCCAATACTAAAAATCCCTATTTATGAGAATGAGCAAAAGAAATAGCATCTACTGAAGCAAAAAATATCACCTTAGCCCTCATGCCCCTGTGGAGTCTCGATTGTTTACCTCTCCCTCACTGCAGGGGCTTCTTTCAGAAAATATCTCGCAAGCTCGTTTTTAAGCTGAAAACAAAGGTGCGTGCTTAAAAAATACGTAGTTCCCGCAATTAATTCATTCCGATATATATCCGAAATATATCA
>CAZFOQ010000125.1:0-11887 GCA_964520535.1 uncultured Pirellulales bacterium
CTTGTGGTCGGCTTTATTGCTATGAGTATTATTCTGCCGATATTCAGGATGTCCAGCGTCGTTATGGGCAAGTAAATACTTCGTAAAACTCCGATGGCACAACCTTCGGAATAAGATTGGGGGGACGAGATGGGAAATGCGAAACACAAAAGTGGTTTCTCACTCATTGAGGCATTAATTGCGATATTGCTTGTCGGGCTTGCAATCGCCTCCCTCGTTGCGGCAAATAGTGCATTTACCAGGGCCAACGGTGCCGGAACAGATTTGTCAACGGCGGAATTCCTTTTTGAACAGATAAGAGAGCTTACCGCCCTGCTGCCGGTAATTGACCCAGTGACAGAATTTTCCACATTTGGTCCGGAAGCCGGTGAAACACTTGCGAACTACGACGATCTGGATGACTTCGACGGTGCAGTTTTCTCGCCGCCGATCAGCGCACACAGAAATCCGCTCAACGATCTCGCTGCATATAGTCAGCAGATTACAGTTGAAAATGTTGATGCATCCGATTTTGAACAGGTCGTCGGCGACCATAGCAGCTACTTTGTCCGAGTCACCGTCAGGATTTTCCTGAACTCGAAGGAAATCTGCTCGGCAAGCTGGCTTCGAGCCAGATATTAAAAGAAGCGCAAAATGGAAAATACGAGATACAAAACCTGTTCTGAGCGTAGCCGAAAGATACGAGGTACTTGTGGCAGTCCCAGGGACTCCGCCCCAAGGCGCCCCCAGTCGGACTTCCGGAGAGCTGTGCGCAGCCGAAAGATACGAGGTACCTGTGACAGTCCCAGGGCCCCCGCCGCGAGGCGTCCCCAGGCGGACCTATGGAGAGAAACAAAATACGAAACCGGCTTTACCATCGCAGAACTGTTGATTGCCCTTGCTATATCGGCCATTTTGCTTGCAGCGGTTGCTGTTGCCTTTAACGGCTCAATTATCAATTATCAGCAAAATGAGGACATTTTTAAGACAATCAACAGTGCCAGACAGGCGTTGTTTCGGATCACGACCCAGCTTCGCACAGCCAATGCGGTCGATCCGAACGCACCAAGCAATCAATGTACATTCCAGACACCTGGTCTCGAAAATATTACATACGATTATAGAAACGCCAATAATAAGCTTTATCTGATAACAAACAGCGACGGCCAGGAATATGTACTTTGTGATAATGTCACCGCGATGACTTTTACAAAGGATACCTTCATTCAAGACGTTGGAGGAATTCCTCAGACGAGAGTGAAAAGCGTCCAGATCAACATGACGGTTGTAAGCGGCGATGTGCAACGAACGGTGTCCTCTGCCGCGGTCATCAGAAGAAACCTCAACTAACAATTATTATTTATTTGGCCAATTTACCAACTCAAAACTAAAAACTCATAACTACCTACTCTTTTGCCGGCCAATCCACACCCTTTATGCCATGAACCGTCAAATTTACATCCGGCAGTTCATCTCGTGCCGGCCGAATTTCCTTGGCCTTTAGCATCCGGACTTGGCCGTCAACGAAAAGATAGTTCCGAGAACCTTCCCATGTCCACCATCCGCTATCTTCATTTATAGGCGAATGATTACTGAGCCATTCGCCGATAAGAATCTTTCCGGAAGGCCTGGTGACATCCGAAGAGCGCTGCCGAATTGAGGTTTGAGGATTACTGTATGTATCTTCGGGGCTGTTCATACCATCTATCTGTTCGGGGCTGTGGTAGAAAGCCATCGAATATGCATAACTGGTCGATTCATACTTCTCTTTGGCGGTATAGTCCCGCGGACAAAACAACACTGATGGATTATTCGCATCGATATTGCCGCCCAGATAAGGCTCGACAAAGGACCGCCAGCCACGACCCATCCAGAGCCAGTAACCTTCCGGCAGAGGATCCTCCGCGCAGGGAAAAATATGGTCGTTCGCATTGAGATAAAGATTCATTGCTATATCAATTTGCTTGATATTGTGAGAGCACTTCAGACGCATCGCCATCAACCTGACCTTCCTAAGCGACGGCATAAGTATCGACAGCAAACCGGTGATGATTGCAATAACCACCAGCAGCTCGACTAATGTGAAGCCTCTTTGGAGCCTCCTTTTGAACGCCTTGTTAATTATCGAATTCGTGCAAAGTCTCATATTATTAAAACCTAATACCGAATATCAAAATCCGAAGCAAGTCCAAAATTCGAATTGTAAACGGCAGAAACATTTCCTTCTTAAGTGACCCGAAGGGATAAACTGCTCCGGGGAATCAATTAAAGAATGACATTGTGAGGAGGCCAAAGGGCGACGCGACAATCTTAAAATATTTTGCCTTGCCGTTTATTGAGGGAGTTTTACTTCTATCACCGTTCTTCGCCGGTGATGAGTTTTTCAGCTTCGGTTAAAAAGGCTTGGACTTCCTCGTCTTCAGCAAACAGCTCATCCTTGCGCAAATCCCGCAGTCGCTGAAGAGCAACCTCTGCGTGCTCATATTGGCCAAGTTTGTGAGAGGCCATGGCCTTGGCAATAAAAGCGAATTTGGCGAAAATAGAAATGGGCTGATTTATATTTTTCCACATTTTCTCGGCCCTTGTTAGTGTGTTGATGGCGTCCTGATACGCCCCTACACGGTACTGAGCTATGCCCAGGTTATGGAGGATGCTGCGGTCATTTGGTTCCAAACGGTTTGCCATCTCGGCTTTGCCAAGCGCCAGACGGTAGGCCTCGATCTCCCTGCCAGGCAAGCTGACCACCTCCCAACTTTGTTCCTTGAGCTTTCTTGCGTCCTCCCACAGGCGGGCTTTGGCAATCTGCAGCGCCACCTTACGTACCGGCTCAGCAAGCGTCTTATCAGCGTTCAGTTTGTCTATCACTTCACTATAGAAGCCGGTTTCTTTATATAGCTCATCCACAACTTTCCTGACGGCTTCAGCATTCCACCTCGGCTCATAACCACCGGTAGGCGTGGCGGATTCCCAGAGTTTTATACTGTTGTCGTAAATTCCTGCAGCAATGGTTTTGCCGTCCGGGCTGAACGCTATCGAGGAGGGCCAATTGCCAACCACACGGAGGGTCATCAATTCGGTGCCGGTTGCCGAGTCCCAGAGCTTTGCCGTTCCGTCCAAACTACCAGAGACTATTCGCTCGCCGTCCGGGCTGAAAGCCACTGACCGAACCCGATTGCTATGCCCTCGAAGAGTCATTACTGCCTGGCCGTCCTCCGCATCCCACACTTTAACTGTTTCGTCAAAACTACCAGAAACGATTCGCTTGCCGTTCGGACTGAACGCTACTGACCAGACTATGTCACTATGCCCGCGGAGAGTCATCAGTTCGGTACCGGTTGCGGCGTCCCAGATTTTGATTGTTTTATCGCCACTACCTGAGACGATACGCTTGCCGTCCGGGCTGATTGCCACACATTGGACAGGTGACTTGTGCCCACGCAGCGTCATCAGTTCGTTACCCCTTGCCACGTCCCAGACCTTGACCGTCTTGTCAAAACTGCCCGAGATGATACGCCTGCCATCTGGGCTGAACGCTACCGAGAGGACGGGGTAGCTGTGTCCATGGAGAGTCATCAGTTCTTTGCCGGTTCCCGCATCCCACACCTTGACCGTGTTATCCCCACCAGCCGAGACGATCCGTTTGCCATCCGGGCTGAACGAAGCATCTCTGACCCAAATATCATGCCCGCGGAGCGTCATCGGTTCGGCCCCGGTTTCTGCATCCCACAGCTTTACCGTTCTGTCCAAACTACCAGAGACTATTCGCTTGCTGTCCGGGCTGAAAGCTACGGAAAAGATGTGGTTATTTCCCCGCTTGTCTCGGTGCCCACTGAGTGTTACTACCTCCCCCCTGATTGCAACGTCCCACACCTTGATAGTTTTGTCGCCACCGCCTGAGATGATGCGCTTGCCATCCGGGCTGAACGAAACCGGACCGACCCATCCTTCATGCCCGCGGAGGGTCATCAGTTCGGCGCCGGTTGCCGAGTCCCAGACCTTGATTGTGCTGTCCCCACTGCCTGAGACGATACGCTTGCCGTCCGGGCTGAACGCTACCGAGCAAACCTGGTCGGCATGGCCGCGGAGAGTCATCAATTCGGCGCCGGTTGCAGCGTCCCACACCCTGGCTGTTTGATCCTGACTGCATGAGACGAACCGTCTGCCATCCGGGCTGAATGCTAATGCCCAAACCGAGCCCTCGTGCCCGTGGAGAGTCATTAATTCGGCGCCGGTTACTGCATCCCAGACCTTGACTGTCCCGTCAAGACCAGCCGAAACAATTCTCCTGCCGTCTGGACTGAACAGAACAGGACCAACCTTTCCCTCATGCCCGCGGAGAGTCATCAGCTCGGCGCCAGTTGACCCATCCCACACCCTGACCGTTTGATCATAACTGGACGAGACGATGCGCTTGCCGTCCGGACTGAATTTCACCGCATACACCTCATCATCGCTATGCCCGCGGAGAGTTATTACTTCGTTGCTGGTCGCCGTGTCCCATATCCTGATCGTTCCGTCCTTGTCGCTTGAGATGATTCGTTCGCCGTCAGGGCTGAACGCAGAGGGACCGACCGCGCCATCGGGCCCGTGCAGGGTCATGAGTTCTACCCCACTGGCCGCATCCCACACCTTGAGCATGTTATCGCCACTGCCTGAGAAGATTCGCTTGCCGTCAGGGCTGAACTCTGCCGAGTAAACCCGGTCGTCATGCCCACGGAGTGTCATAACGGCCTGGTCTGAAATATGGTTGAGGCGATACCATTCCCATCCGCGAAGGTCTTCAGGACACACGTCTAACATCTCGCGGACGCGGTGCATCCTGCCGTCCCGGTATGCTATTTCAGCTGTAGTAATGCAATTGAGATAAAGCACACGGCTGTAATCTTCAGCCAGTTTCTCTGCCAGCCTACGCTGCTCCTGAGCAACCCTTTCGGCGTTCTCGGCACGTACCAGAGCCTGTTCAACTTGCTTCCGAGCGGCGGCCTCTTGCTTCCGGGCTTGTTCTGCTCTGCAGCCCATAAAGATACTTGCCACCAGGCCCAGAACAATGGCTACGGCCACCAGCGCAACCATGGCCACCGAGCCGGCGTGTTTTCGCACGAACTTTCTGGTCCGGTATACCGCCGACTCAGGCCCGGCAATTAAAGGGGTGCCAGTAAGGTAGTTCTGAATATCGTCGGCCAATTCAGAGGCCGACCGGTATCTTCTCGTTCTGTTTTTTCGCATCGCTTTCATTGGTATCCACTCCAATTCTCTATGAAGACGCCTTGTTAATGTGATAATCTGTGTTCTACGACTTTGAGCAACTGCTTTGGCCTTATCACCTAAGCTCGTTAGCCGAGCGCTTGGTGTTCTTGGTTCCTCTTCGCAGATTACCTGTTGAATGTGGTCAATCCCACCTTCGCGAAGCCTCTTGGCATCAAACGGCGGTGCACCAGTCAATAGCTCATAGAGCAATACACCCAGCGAATATATATCCGAGCGGGTATCGACGTCCTGGTAGGCCATTTCGGCCTGTTCAGGACTCATATACTCGGGTGTGCCGAGCAACTGACCTTGCTCAGTGTACGATGTCTTCCCGGTCAGCGGCTGCGTGATAGCTTTGGCTATCCCAAAATCGATAATTTTTGGCACTGCCTTATCATCCTGAACAGATACTAAGATGTTCGATGGCTTTATATCCCGGTGAATGATTCCTTTCTGATGTGCGTGATGAACACCCTCACAGACTTGGCGGAAAAGCTTAAGTCTTTCCTCAACACTAAGCTTATACTCATCACAGTACTTAGTTATGGACTTGCCTTCGACATATTCCATAACAAAGTATGGTCGTCCACTATCAGTTGTTCCTGCGTCGAATACGTGAGCAATATTGGAGTGTTCCAGCAGGGCTAAAGTCTGACGTTCGGCTTCGAATCGTGCAACAACCTGTTTTGTATCCATGCCGAGCTTGATAATTTTAAGAGCAACCTTGCGATGGATGGGTTCTGTCTGTTCGGCCATATAGACTACGCCGAATCCGCCCTCTCCTATCTGCTCCAAAATCTTATATCTGCCGATGATTGTGCCGGGTCCTTCGGTCAAAGATGACTGGTCTAAAGTGACATCCATATCAAAAGACGCTACATCAAGAAAACTACCCGCTTTTTCATGGCCCTTTAGTAAAGCCTCCACTTCCGCCCGAAGCTCCTGATTATTCTTGCAAGCATCATCCAGATAAGCCGCTCGTTTTGCTGGATCTTTTATCTCGATTGCGTTGTTAAAGATTTCTTCAGCTTTTTTGTAATTTTCTGTTGCCATGATCGTAACTCCCTAATTGGCCTTTCGGCGTATCATTCTTTTCTCTATTTAGTAGTGCGCCGTTTAGGCCGGCTTCGGGCCAAGATTCTGACTAAAAATCATAATTTCTTTGAGAAAGTCTTAGCTCACTGTTGCAAACACCGGCTCTCAGGATTGGTGTAGTCTGCCAAAAACAAATAAAAACCGATGTTGCTACTGCTTGGAAGTAACCTGCTGATACAGCCAAGCTCGAGCGTAGGTCCAATGCCTCTTGGCCGTCCTCTCTGACAGTTCGAGCATGTCGGCTGCCTGTTCGAGTGTAAGACCTGCAAAGTAGCGCAGCTTGACCAGATCAGCTTTCACTTTGTCTATAGACGCCAGCTTAGTAAGGGCTTCATCCAATGCAATTAGATCATCTGAAGAATCTTCGATTGCAATATCTGCATCATTAAGGTCAACTCTTCGCCGGGCACCGCCTCGTTTGAGGCGCTGTTTACGACGTGCATTATCGATAAGAATACGCCGCATTGCTTCGGCTGCCGCGGCAAAAAAATGAGTGCTGCTGTTCCAGTTTTGGGCCTCCGAACCCACTAAGCGGATATACGCCTCATGAACAAGAGCAGTCGCCTGGAGCGTCTGGCCCGGCGGCTCATGCGACATCTTCTGTGCCGCCAATCGACGCAGTTCCTCATAGACCAATGGCAGCAGTTCATCCGCGGCCTTGGCATCGCCCTGCTCAATTGCATTTAAAATACGGGTGACATCCGTCATTTTTTTGCGTCCTGCTCTTAAGATTATAAAATGCCCACATCCGCCTTAAAATTGCATGTTTATTCTACCACTGAATTCCGCAAAGTAAATGTATAAGTCCGGAACGGAATTTACAAGTCAAGAATCAAGGACAATTTCGCTTAAAAACAGGGATTTTGATTGCATTTCGGCGGAATTGAGGTAGAATGCATTAAAATAGAATATAGAATACAGTAGTCAGCAGATCACATCAAAAAGCGGAGAAAACAGCAGTTTTGATTTTTAAGTTCTTAGTTTTAAGTTGTTCCGACATACGCATCACGCCATACGAGCGACGAGAATCATTCGACAGTTGTCGAAAGTTCTCTACAAATCGGCCTTTTTTTGCAAAACAAAGCCAATTTCACCAAGTGTCCAAATAGTCGTAAGTCAATTAGAAAAAAGGAATTATGTTAATTTTAGAAGTCTGATGCAAGTCAAAAACAAAGCCAATTCAAAGCCAAAACAAACCCAATTCAAAGCCAATTTTAACACCCATAGCACAGGGCTGTGGGCTAAACGGGGCTAAATTCGGGGGTGAAAATGATTATTCGACAGTTACACTTTTTGCCAGATTTCGCGGCTTATCAACATCGTGCCCGCGAAGTACGGCAGCGTGATAGGCCAAAAGCTGTAACGGCACAACGGCCAACATCGGCTGCAAAAGTGCCGGTGCATCGGGGATTGTAACTAAATGATCGGCATATTTCTTGACACCCTCATCACCTTCTGTCGCTACAACGATAATTTGACCACCTCGCGCTTTGACCTCGGCAATATTGCCCATAATTTTGCCATAATTCGGCCCCGAGGTAGCGATAAATACTGCCGGCATCCCGTCCACAATCAACGCAATCGGGCCGTGTTTCATCTCCGCGGCAGGAAGACCTTCGGCGTGAATATAGCTGATTTCCTTCAGCTTCAAAGCACCTTCAAGAGCGATGGGGTAATTCAGACCCCTGCCCAGGAAAAGCCAATTATTCTTGTCGATATTCGCGGCGGCAATCCCTTTAATATGATCAGACTGCTGCAGTATTTGACTTATTTTATCAGGTATCTGGGAAAGTTCACTGAGGTACATGTCGGCTTCGTCGCTGCTGATATGTCTCCTTCTGCCCAGCTCGATTGCCAGCATTGTCAAGACCGCCACCTGAGCTGTAAAAGCTTTGGTACTGGCGACACCGATTTCGGGGCCCACATGCAAATATACTCCGGCGTCCGTCGCCCTGGCGATGGAAGAGCCTACTACATTAACGATGCCAAGTACTGTAGCGCCGCGATCCTTGGCTTCCTCCACTGCTGCAAGAGTATCCAGAGTCTCCCCGGATTGGCTTATTGATATAACAATAGTACCATCTTCAATAATAGGATTACGATATCGAAATTCACTGGCATATTCGGTTTCCGCCGGGATACGGGCCAACTGCTCAAACAGAAATTCTCCTACCAGAGATGCATGGAAAGCTGTCCCGCACGCAGTCAGAATCAGTCGTTTAGTCCGGGTCAGCTCACGGAAGTATGAAGCGATGCCACCGAGTCTGATTCTGTTATCTTGCCTGTCGATACGACCGCCCATACACATACTCAGAGCCTTGGGTTGCTCAAAAATCTCCTTCAGCATGTGGTGCGGGAATCGGCCTAACTCGATTTGTTCCAAAGAGAACTCAATTTGCTTGAGGTCCTTGGCCACAGCGACATTATCGATCGTTTTTGTCTTAAAGCCATCCGAGCCAACAGTGACAATCTCATTGTCCGCCAAATATATCGCCTGAGTCGTATGCTCAACAATAGCGGCGGCATCCGAAGCGAGGATATATTCGTTCTCGCCAAGTCCTAAGATTAAAGGACTTCCCCTTTTGGCGCCGATGAGCATACGAGGATAATCCGAGCAAACAATTGCCAGGCCGAATGTGCCGTGCAGTTCCCGAAGTGCTCGCCGAACAGCCCACTCAAATTTGTTTTGTCCACCGCGCTGTTCCCGGGCATCATCAGTTTTGGCATAAAAATAGCCGATCAAATTCGCTATCACCTCTGTATCGGTATCGGTCACGAATTCGACTCCTTCGGTTTGCAGCCACGTTTTCAAAGTATCGTAGTTTTCGATAATGCCGTTATGCACGACGGCGATTTTGCCGGAGTGATCCAAATGCGGATGGGCATTAACGGTGTTCGGTTCTCCGTGAGTAGCCCAGCGGGTATGCCCGATACCGAATGTTTCCGCGGCATCGGGCTCGTCCAAAATCTCTTCCAGTGCACTGATTCTGCCGCTGGTTTTTTGAATCCTTATCTCACCGGATCCCAGAAGCGCAACACCAGCCGAATCATAGCCCCGATATTCCAGCCGCTTTAATCCCTCGATAAGAATCGGCTGTGCGACTTTTTTACCCAGATAAGCTACAATACCGCACATTTGTTATTTACTGCTCCCAATTTGTAAGTTATTATTCCCCTTTGGTTTCTGAGGCTAAACATCGTTCACTACGATGGTACGTTTATGACAGTTATAAGTCAATATTAAATTATGATCGTTGTCATTGATTACAATGTGGGAAATGTCAGGAGCGTTTGTAACGCATTTCAGCATATCGGCTGCGAGGCGGTGCTTAGCCGCGAACCTAAGAGCATTGAAGAAGCTTCCGGGCTGGTACTGCCCGGCGTTGCGGCCTTTGGTTATGCCGTCAATGCTTTAGGCTCTCTTGCCGGATTAATAAAAGAGGTCGCCCTGGAAGGCAGACCGCTTTTAGGTATATGTGTAGGCTACCAGATGCTTTTCGAGACCAGCAGCGAATATGGCCGGCACGACGGGCTTGGATTAATCAGCGGCAGCGTAGTTCCCATCCCACGGGGACGAGTGATTCCGCATATGGGATGGAATTTGGTCAAGCTGCCACAGGAGATGGATTTATTCGCCGGCCTTGGAAACGAAAAACATTTTTACTTCGCACATTCGTTCCATGCCGAACCTACGGACGATCAGACAAAAATCGCCTATACCGATTATGGTTTTGCCCTTGTTGCATCCGTGCAAAAAGCAAACATATACGGCACACAATTCCACCCGGAAAAGAGCGGCAAAGCCGGATTGAAGGTGCTGCAGAATTTTTATGATATTTGCAGGAGTTACGATTCCAGATTCTCGTAGCTCGACACTCGTCGGGAATCGAGTAGTCCAGAACGAAATACGAAATACAAGATACGAGATACGAATTTATGCTGACAAGAAGAATCATCCCATGCCTCGATGTCAAAGACAACCGCGTGGTTAAGGGCGTAAATTTTCTGAATCTTCGCGATGCCGGTGACCCTGTGGAATTAGGCGCAAGATACAGTGACACCGGGGCCGATGAGCTGGTGTTCCTGGATATTACCGCCACCATTCATTTTCGCAAAACAATCGTCGAGCTTGTCGAGAAGGTCGCCGAAAACGTCTTTATCCCCTTTACTGTTGGTGGCGGCATCCAGACAGTCGAACAAATCGACGAGTTATTGAGGAGCGGAGCGGAAAAAGTCTCGGTCAATACCGCAGCAGTCGAGAATCCGGAGCTTCTTGCCGAAGCCTCTCAGCGTTTCGGAAACCAATGTGTCGTATTGGCTATCGATGCCCGCCGGTCAAAAAACACGAGCGGCAAATGGCAGGTCTGCGTGAAGGCCGGCTCGGAACCGACCGATATTGATGTGGTTGAATGGGCTGTTAAAGCGGAGAAATTGGGCGCAGGCGAAATCCTGTTAACCAGTATGGACGCCGACGGGACAAAGGCTGGCTACGACAACGAGCTGAATAAGGCCGTAACTGACGCGGTTAATATCCCGGTCATCGCCTCCGGCGGTGCAGGAAACCTCGAGCACCTCTACGATGCCATCATCGACGGCGGCGCGGACGCCGTGCTCATGGCCTCAATCACCCACTTCGGCAATTACACGATAACACAAATGAAACAATACCTCCGCGACCGCGGCATCCCGATGAATCTATAGCGTATAGCGTACAGCGTATTGGGTGAAGCAACCCCTCCGTCATTCCGAGTGCAGCATAGCGAAATCGAGGAATCTATTTTAATCAGATCTCTCCATTTCGCTTTTGGCTCCAGTCGAGATGACAAAAAAATGTCTTTGCGAGCGACTATATTTCGCAAAGCGCAACCTTGTATTGAGCCATAGAGTTTTTTACCTTTGTCCACCTAAGGCATAAATTTTCCCTTTTACCTTTTTACTTTTAACTTGAAAATCTCCTTGCTCTCAACAGAACCAGCATATATACTTCTTTACAGAGGTTAAATCATCTCCGAACCGGCAACACCGTAATTTGTGCTTTCTTGTTTTATAATGGAAAGCTTGGGATATTATACAAAAACTGTATAAAAATTCTCAGTAAAAGGAGATAACGGAATGTCAGATAAGGTACCAAAAACGTTTATTGTTGACTGTCCGACATGCAAAGCAAAAGTAGCTGCAATCGAGCACGGTTGCGTCAGGAAATCTGGCGGAATAGATCAGGAAGGCTATGAGCACTATGGAATTATCGTCTATCTCGGTGTATGTCCGAAGTGCTGTAAAATCCTCGTTGGAGAGTCACAACAAATTGGGATCGAGGGATATGATTCTGAATATGACGAATGGGCTGAAGCCATCAGAGTCTACCCAGAGCCACCTAAGACGTTCACGAGCGAACGCATTCCGAAAGTAGTTTCTGAATCTATTGCAGAAGCAGTAAGGTCTCTGCAGGCAAATGCAAATGTCGCCGCATGTGTCATGTTCGGACGTGCACTCGAAGCCATTTGCCGCGACCTTCTAGTATCCTGTCCACGCTACAGTGTCGGGTATAGTTTTTTCAGTTTGATTC
>CAZFOQ010000126.1:0-11653 GCA_964520535.1 uncultured Pirellulales bacterium
GACATCGGCAAGACAGCATAAAAATATTCAATATTAAAAGGACACAAGGGAATTTCTCAGCGTGCTAAAAAAAGGGGCCTATACCTGATCAATTGGTATAAGCCCCGAATTGGTGCAAATCCGTAGCCCAATTGTGTATCAATGCCGGGTCATTTAATAAGTCCAGGCAATATTATACCCTTAGAGCTACATATCAAAACCAATTACACATGCAGCCAAAGCTACTCATCCTGCCATGCAGCAAGAACAGCCTGATCATCCACAGGAGTATACAACTGAATATCATCAATGAACACCATGCCTGAGCCGCCGGTTGTGCCGGTTCTTTCAAAACCAATTGTAAGCGACGTGACATTACTCAGATCAATACCGAAAGATGTCAAATCAATTGTCAACTGCTGCCAGTCTTCCTGTGTCAAGTCGGCATTATACGTAACCTTCACACCATTGAGCTTCACGTACATCTGTTCTGGAGCATTGTTCGGATCGCCATAGAACCAAAGTGATAACATCTCAGGAGATCTTACAGTCCAATCCGATCCAATGGTCAGATCTGCAGGGCTTACTGTAACCTCTGATAAATTAGCGGCTGTGTTGTCGTACGTAACCGGCACCGACTGGTTACCGCCATGAACGATATCGGTTTCCATAGAAGGAGCTGTGAGATAACCTATGGTCGAGCCGTTTGTCGGGTCATTAATTGCACCATATCCTCCATCCGACCAAGTCATATAGACCAGATTACTTTCCTCGCCTTCCTCAATGTCATTGTAGGACTCGAAATCATCCACGACAAGATACTCATTCGTTGTGAAGCTCCAGATACTGCCTTGCCAGATTGGGGTGGCCTCAGCGCTATTGACCTCATCTACCCGCCAGAAGTACCTGCTGCCCAGATCAAGAGACAAGGGGCCGTAGCTGGTCTGGCTCACGGTATCAAAAGGCACAGTGCCATCAATCACAGCCTGCTCGTCGGCGCTGATGTACACGTTATGCTCAGCCGCCTCTCTGCCGGCTCTCCAGCCAAGGGTCACATCTATAGAAACATCTGTAGCCTGATCATCCGGACTCGGCCCTCTTGCACTGGCGGGTATGGCCGTGAAGCGCACCTCGCTCAGACCGTACTGGTTGTATAGATTATAAACATCCCAGTTGCTGTTAGCAGTAATCCTGACGTACGTCGCTGCTACACCTCCGAATTCAACGGTAATATCAGAGGCATAACCGTCATCTCCGGGTGCCTGTGGGAATTCGGAAATACTTTCTATTTGTGTCCAGTTGGTGCCGTCGGTTGAGTACTCGACTGTAATTTCTTTAAGGCCGTATATGTAAAGTATATTTACTCCATTATAGTTCCATACCAACATTTGATGCAGCTGATAGGGTTTGTCGAACTCATATTTGATCCAGGCCGGCCCAGGCGCATCTTTTGCGGTAAGCCACATATCTGAAGTTTCGGTTGAGTGCAGGTCATTCTCATCCAATCCTGAGCCGTTGATAGTGTTCTCAGGTCCCTGCCCAGGTGCATTGCTGTCGGCTGTGGCAGTTATAAGATCACCGGGAATTGCGATGGCAAGCGGCTCGGTTGTAAAGCTCCAGACTTTACCTGTATATGTCGTTGTGTCTGGTGGAGCATTAACTTCATCGATACGCCAATAGTATCTCTGGTCGAATTCCAAACGAAGAGTCCCGCTGTCAGGATAGAAATTGGGATCGATTTGGCCCAGGTAAACGCTGTTCGGATCAACTGTCGGCATAGCTGCATTAACATCATCAAAACTTGTACCTAAATACACATCATGCTTATCGGCAAACACACCCGGGGTCCAGCTAAGTATCACATCGCGGGGTACATCTACTGCTCCTTGTTGAGGTTTTGGATTATCAGCTAAAATTTTGGCCCCTATTTTTGCGGTGAGTTCCAGCTTTGGGCGAAAATCCTCATTGGCATTCTCTTTGGTAGCGAGCCCATATCCTCTGTCAGTGCCATCGTCGTTTCTCACAATGAACGTGACCAAACCATTGTCATCAATTCGGCTTTGAATAAAGCTGACAAGCGCATCTCCCGTAACAGTGATTGTCGTACTCCCTGGGTCCCCATAACTTCCAACTTCAACGATGGTCTCGGTGATTCCCTCAACATCATCATCCAGATCGGTGACATTGACCAACGGATCTCCATTATTGGTGGTCCACTCAATCCCAACATTGCCCTCAGTCAAGACGGTTTCATCCCAATTCTGGGGCGTGTTACCGGCAACGTTATTCAGTCCGTACAGAGAAAAACGCCCTTCGACGGCCCTATCGTTGCGCGATGCATTCCCTGACGTGATCAGTGTCAACGTCGCGCTTTCAACTGCGAGGACATTATGAGCGGCAAGATCAAAACGCAGATAACCGCCAAAGTCATAGCCTGCGCCACGGATGTCCATAAATTCCTCAGCGCCACGAACTATGTCGTCACGCATGTATGTATCGGCATCACTGCCAATTATAATTGTATCTGCATGAACACCGCCGGCAATTAAGAACAAGGTAGTAAAAATAATTGAATACATTCTTTTGTTAAACATATTATTAGCCCTCAAATCCAAAAATAAACTCGTTTTTCGGTAAAGTACGGCAATAAATGCTTCATAAATGTTCCTCCATTACAGCTTCAATTACAGGCTACTAAATGATTCCAAAGCAGAGTCAGAATAACAACGACCGATGATGATTTAAAAACTTCGATATATTCATACATCGATCAGCAAAGGACAATGTCTTCGGTCTGGAATGACCTCCTTCCTTCAAAAACCATCCGACTGTTGAAAGGTAATAAAAACGTCGCTATTAAATTTATGATTCTAAAAATCGAACCTTTGTGATTTTTTAATTGCTTATTTGCTCTCACAACGAGTTAAAATCGAAACACTAAATTGTTGCCCTTTTGAAAAAATACAAGGTTTAACTCAAGCAAACTCAGATTCCTACAATATATTTATACCATATAAGAAGGCTCTTCGTCAAGAAAAAGTTATATTTGCTGAGTTTGTAACGAAAGTAGCGGCGTTCTTTATGAACCATTTAAGCTCATATTATTACTCAACTTGCGGAATCCTTCTGTGTGTTTAGGGTAAAATCAGATGTAAGACGCTTGCCTGTTGGGCATAAACATGTGACCTCAAGTATGTAGCTTTGGTTACTTGCCGGCCCAAACGGCAGATTGAACTCGTAAGCCCTCAGGAAATTGCGCCAGTACTGATTATTTTTAGTCGGTTCAGTTAGATCAATGTCCGGCCAAATAACGACTCTTCTGCCCTTCGGCTCAGCCGAACGCTGAACTTTTTCATATAACTCGAAACGAAATACACAGGGCGACTTTATCTCGGAACCGAATGAGTCAAGCAGACTGACATATAGATTGATTTGGGTCTGTTGAGAATCACCGACATTAACGAACTCCGTCAAAGGGATAATGTCGATTTCCACCGGGGAATACCGGGTATAAACAGAAAGTTTCTCAAGCTTATTATTGGGCCGATCGGAGATATCAGGAGGTATTGACTGCTGTTCACAACCGGTGTTGGGTAAAAGAAATATAGAAGATAAAACCAGGAATACTGTTGTAAGGGCTTTCATTCTCACTTTGAACTCATGTTTGAACTTTGCTTGGTCGTTTTATTTTTGTCTCTGAATTTTCGACTTTGTTACAAATCCTTATCAAGCATATGGCCGAGATGGTATTTTTTTGTTCGCAAGTAGTCGATGTTATGCTTACTCGGCCGAGCTATTAGCGGTATTTGTTCAACAATCTTTATTCCATACACCTCTAAGCGGCTGATTTTCTTGGGATTGTTAGTAAGTATCCGTATGCTCCGCAGTCCCAGGTCACGACAGATTTGAGCACCAATCCCGTAGTCGCGTTTGTCGGCCATAAAACCCAATTTCAGATTGGCCTCAATCGTATCCATACCCTGTTCCTGAAGCTTATAAGCTCGCAGTTTATTTGTCAGGCCGATGCCCCTGCCCTCCTGCCTTAGATAAATCAAAGCTCCCTGACCGGCTTGCTCAATCATTTTCATCGCTGTTATTAACTGATAACCGCATTCGCAGCGCTGCGAATGGAACAAATCGCCGGTCATACATTCAGAATGCACCCGGACTAAAACAGGCTCATCATGCTCGATAGGGTTACCATCTTCGTCAAGCTGGCCGACATTTCCTTTACATAACGCCAGATGGGGCTCGGCAGAAGTAACGCTTTCATAACCAATCAGTTTAAAATCCCCGTAGTCGGTGGGTAAATTTACGCACTCGAGTCGTTTGATCTGACTGTCGCGCTGCAGACGATATTCGATGAGTTTGGCGATCGATGTGATTTTGAGATTATGTTTTTCGCAGAATTTTAACAACTCCGGCACTCGCGACATTGAACCATCCTCGTTCATTACTTCACAGATGACGCCCGCAGGCTTTAGGGATGCCAAACGTATCAAGTCCACTGCACCTTCTGTCTGCCCCGCTCGTACTAACACCCCCCCTTCCCGGGCTTGTAGTGGGAATATATGGCCCGGGCGGGCAAGGTCTCCATGTTTGGCGTCATCGGCAATAACGGCAAGAATCGTACAAGCCCTGTCTGCGGCGCTGATACCTGTGCCTATCCCATTGGCGGCGTCAACACTAACAGTAAAAGCCGTTCCATATCTGGCTGTATTATCAACCGCCTGTGGGTACAGACCAAGCGAATTGCACTTTTCTCGCGTCAGCGGCAGGCAGATAAGTCCCCGGCCAAACTTGGCCATGAAGTTTATAATCTCGGGTGTTACCTTCTCGGCCGCACAGACCAGGTCGCCTTCGTTTTCACGATCCTCAGCATCTACAAGCACAATCATCCTGCCGTGACGAAGCTCTTCTAAAATCTCTTGTATTTCGCTAAATTTTACAGCCATTTTTATATGTCTTGAAGGGACCCCGCTGAGTGGGAACCTAAGCATAGCTCATATTTTGCTTCACGCTTTCGGAGATACACTTGCCTGTTCGTGTTCTTCAATATATCGACTTCCTTTGCGAATGTAAATAAGGGTTGCCAAAATAGCGGTCCCCGCAGCCGACCACCAGAGAAACCGCAAGAACCATATCCACCCGGGCAATACCGTTGAGACCTCAGGAGCAATCAGTATTCCGGCCACCATTGACAACTGAAATACAGTGGCCAGTTTGCCGATAAACGCTGGAGCAATAAGGAACTGGGAAGTAATAAAATAGACGATTACAAAACCGATCAGCAAAAACAGATCTTTGCCGATTATTAACACCACGACCGTCGGCGGCAGTAGAAAGCCGTTAACATGTCCTCTTTTTGAAGCTAAAAGCAGGCATGCACAGGTAATAAGTAACTTGTCGGCAACCGGATCCAGAAACGCACCGAGTTTGGTAATCTGGTTGTTCCTGCGTGCCAGATAACCATCGATACCATCGCTGACTGCCATAACCAAAAAGATAATGATTGAAGCATATCGCATAGCATTTTGTGCAGCGTCACTAAGTGCAGCTTCATTTATCTTTAGCATAAGGCTGACAAATGGGACAACCAGCAATATCCGAACGATTGTTATTCGAGTGGCCCAACTGAGTTTCATAGGTTTGCTATTTCCTGTTGAGACTTGATATTTGCCTTTTTCATTTTATAAATACCTCGGCTGCTCGAACGTATGTTAATAGCAGTTCTTGGCTTCAATTCTATAGACAGATATAGTAAATCACCAAATAGAATATGGCAATAGAATATTATTTAATGTAAAATATTAATCTGGTTGAAGTTGTGTGCTGTTTTCTATCATAATAAAATGAAGAAGAACATATGAAGACAACCGCGAAACGTGCCGCTTTTTATCACGACCTTGCAGTTTTACAGGAGGCCGGTTTACCCATACTGAGGTCACTTGATACGGTGACGAATGGATTACAGGGACGGCTTAAAGAAGTTTTCGCCGATGTCAGGAAATCCGTATCCGAGGGCGAGAGCATATCGGACTCAATGGCCAAACACAAAAAAGCCTTTGGCCGATTGGATGTGATGCTGGTGGAAGCAGCAGAAATATCAGGCAAATTACCGGAATGTTTCAGATTGCTCACAAATTGGTACGAATTTAGAATTCGTTTGTTAAGGATTATGAAAACGGGATTAATACTCCCATTTTTTGTTCTCAGTATTAGCGCTTTTATTATACCAATTCCCAATATGCTTTTAGGAGACATAACTCTTGGCGGATACTTCTTTAGAGTATTCAAAGTTTTAGCCTTTTTTTATATGTCATTTTTAATAATCCTGGTCATTTATAAACTTATACGGAGCAACCGTGACCTGAGCAATATTCTGGATGATTTAATACTGAGGACTCCGGTTTTAGGCCAGGCTGTTTTGCAGCTCTCGATAAGCAGGTATTGCCGGGCGTTTAATATGCTTTTTAAAGCCGGCGTACCTATCACTCAATGCCTCACACAGGCAACGGAGTTCACCGGTAACACAGTTGTATCCGGATTGTTCGAAGGCGGCACAACAAGTGCGGCAGCGGGAAATGCCGCCTCTGATGGTTTTTCTAACCGGTTGCCTTCGGAGTATCTTAATCTCTGGCAGATTGGGGAGGAAACAGGGGAACTCGAAAAAACAGTAGATAAAATAGCGGAAATTGCCGGAGATAAAGCCGAACTCCTCTTTACTGAATTAGCCAGGTGGTTCCCAAGAATAATTTATGCTCTGATTTGCATTTGGTTGATTATACAAGTATTTAAAGGATATGCGGACATATATTCAACGCGAGGTTTTTAATAATCTCAAGATAGATAAAGATAAGACTTTACCTGCTTAATTTACTTGTCTTAATATATCACATTGTTATAATTCAGCAGTTTAATCGAGGACAGAGATGGCTTTACTGAATGTAAACATTGACCATGTTGCAACCGTAAGGCAGGCCCGGCTTACCGATGAGCCGGACCCAGTCTGGGCGGCAGCAGAGTGTGAATTGGCAGGGGCTAACGGAATCACAATCCACCTGCGGCAGGACAGACGGCATATCTGTGATCGGGATGTTCGGCTGCTCAAAGAAACTGTCGGCTGTAAACTGAATCTGGAAATGTGCATGGCAGAGTCCATTGTCAAAATTGCCGAAAAAATTAAGCCCAACCAGATTACACTGGTTCCCGAAAGAAGAGAAGAACTAACCACCGAAGGTGGTCTGGATTG
Organism: uncultured Pirellulales bacterium; assembly: GCA_964520535.1. Taxonomy (GTDB): domain Bacteria; phylum Planctomycetota; class Phycisphaerae; order Sedimentisphaerales; family Anaerobacaceae; genus JAFGPS01. The sequence continues at coordinate 7,232 of CAZFOQ010000126.1, forward strand.
CGTGAATAACAAGAAGCGCCTCGCCGAGGTTGTAAAAAGAATGCATAAAAAAGGCATATTGGTAAGTACTTTTATTCGACCGGATGAAGAGCAGATAACAGCTTCAGCCCAGACTGGCTGCGATGCTGTTGAACTTCATACCGGAAAATATGCGAATGCCGGGACACAAAGATCTATCAAAAAAAGTTTGAATGAACTGGCAATTGGTAGAGACCTCGCATTAGAAAACAAATTAGTGGTTCACGCTGGGCACGGTCTGACATATCGAAATATTGCCGGTGTGGCGAGCATTAAAGGCCTATGCGAATTTAACATAGGGCATAGTATTATAGCACGAGCCGTTTTTGTTGGTATAAGGCAGGCAACTGCCGAAATGATAGAGTTAATAAATAAATTCAGCTCGTAGTTAATATTTCGTTGAGTGCTGACCGCAAATAAGTTATCGGAAGGTTCGAATTAGGAGAACAAAGATGTTTACAGGGGCAATGGTGGCACTGGTAACACCCTTTCAGGATGGCGAAATTGATTATCAAACACTCGATGAGTTGATTGACTTTCAGTTGGAAAGCGGTATAGATGCAATTGTGCCGGTAGGAACGACCGGTGAATCGCCTACATTAAGCCACGATGAGCATAAACAGGTAATCAACAGGATTGTGAAAGTCGTAGACGGACAAGTACCTGTAATTGCAGGGGCCGGCTCAAACAGTACAGCCGAAGCGATTGAACTGACCGCATACGCAAAGAAAGTGGGAGCCGATGCAACTTTACAGGTTACGCCCTACTACAATAAACCAACACAGGAAGGCTTTTACCAGCATTTCAAAGCGATAGCTGAGGAGGTTGACCTGCCCATGGTTTTGTACAACATACCCGGCAGATGTGGAGCCGGTATGACACCAGAGACTATAGCCCGTCTGGCCGAAGTTGAAAATATTGTCGCAATTAAGGAGGCGACCGGCAGCCTCGACCAGGCCAGCGAAATTGCAATTCGGTGCGATATAACGATTATCTCAGGCGATGATTCGCTTACGCTGCCGTTGGCTTCGATAGGAGGCAAAGGCGTTATCAGCGTAGCGGCGAACATTGTCCCCGCCGATGTCAAAGCGATGACAGATTTAATCCTCGAAGGTGATTTAGCCTCAGCCCGGCAATGGCATAAAAAATTATTCGCTCTGTGCAAAAATATGCTGACTCTGGCGACAAATCCAATACCTATCAAAGCGGCAATGGCGATGTTAAATATGGCACCGGAAGAATTAAGACTGCCTTTGACACTTTTGGAAGAAAGCAAAAAAGCGGTTCTCAGACAGACTCTAAGAGACTATGGCCTGTTAGATTAAACTTTTCTATGAATTGCAGCTTGCATGACCGAGATATGAGACCTGAGAAGATTTACGGAGCAAGGAAAAAGTCCGTCTCGCAGGAAGGCACCTCGCAGCCTTGATATATGTCGGTGTCCTGTAAGGTGAATATATCGTCCTGTGCAATGCCGATAAAGCGCTTTTTGAGAAACTCAACTCTGCCGTCACCAAACAAAACATTCTGCCCGCGACGGTTATGATTGCTGCTATTAAGGGTTAATAATCTTTTATCTAATCGCACTCTAAACGGGCTGTCGAAATTTGGCAGTTCTTCGAAGAGCGGATTCCAATCTGCCATCATAACTTTTCGGCAAAGCAGCCTGCCACTTTGTATTCTGCTGCAGCTTATCTTGAAGCTGTAAGTTACACATTGTCTGTTGGGAAAATCTTTATAGGTTCTTATAAGAGAGGGTTCTATTTGGAGGTTTCTGCCGCTTTTATTGCCGGGGCAAATAAAAATGCCGGAATTGACGTAATTATCCCGAACTAATAGATATATCCGCCGGGTATTGGATTGATTCTCCTGGCCCTGATAGCCTACTTTCCACCATGGTGCTCCCGCTGTTGTGGCGACAGAAGGCTGTTGACCATCGTGGTCGGAAATATAATTGCTCAAACCCTGAAAGAAACTACCTAATTGCATGCCGCATTTGTTCTGCCGATATTTTTGACGCACAAAACCCATCGTAGGCACTAAAACTCCGACGATAAACATAATCGAAGCCGCTATGGCAGCTATTTCGGTTAAATTGCGCCAGAAACCTATTTTGATGGGCACTTTTTTGGTTTGCTCAACGGCCAGCAGTTGCTCAAGTTGTTGTTGACTTGAATCTGCATGCTCGTTGACATAAGAAATCGTGCGTTCAACCAAATTATCCGGACAGACCTGGAACTCTATGTCGTCAAGCGGGGCCAAAGTGACTTTGAGCTTGGAGTGAATTTCTGCTGCTTCTTGATTGGTGGATATTAACGCTTGAGCTTTGGCAGTTTGTTCATCTGAGGTCGAACCTATACAATAATCAAATAATAGCTCTTTCTGATCGTTGTTCAGCGGACTCATTTAGGCTTCTTACTCCCGTTTGATGCTTTCCAATCTTTTGCAAAACGACCAACGGCCGTATGCAGTCTGCTTTTCACCGTCCCAATAGGTATACTTAGAACCTCGGCCATTTGTTTGTAAGAAAATTTGTTAAAATAAGCTAAAATTAGGATTTCTCGAAGATTTTCCGGCATATTCATTATAATACGACTAACACGCAGAGCGGTTTCGTTTTTTTCAAGTTCCTCATGTGGCATAGTGCTGTCTGAAGTCGTAAGCGTGTTGAGCATTTCATCAAACGACAAATCCTGGGAATCCGCAATAGAACCGATTGGAATCGCAGATGTTCGCTGCCATTTACGAAGAGCATCTTTCGCTTTATTAGCGGCTATTGTGAACAGCCACGGCCGCAGAGGCCGGCTCTTATCGAAGCTGTCCCGGCTGGTAAATAACTGCAGAAAGGTCTCCTGAAAGACGTCCTCAACAAGGTCCTGCCGGTTCAGAAACTGCCTTAAAAATGAATATAGACCATCTTTATAACGAGTGACGATTAGACGAAATGCCGCCTCCTCTCCGGCCGCGTAACGGGTCATGAGCTGAGCATCTGTCAGTTTTTTCAAATCTGCGTCCGCCATTCAAAGCTCTTAATAAAGTTCTGCAAAATGGAGAAGCCTTAGTATTATAAGCATTATGGTAGGATATTTAAATCTAAATTGCAGATATTTTACATCAGGTCGTAAGTTTGATAAATTTTTCTTCGATAAATTCCTGAGTAAATCCAGTTCCCAGCCCTTCCGGGCGTGGCAAGGCCTTACGAAACGCCCGAGGATGGAAAGATCCACAGCATCTCGATCTTCCATGAAGGCGGCTCCGGCGATATGCTCCTGGCTGTCTATAGCGACGATAATAACGAGCCCGATCAACGTCTGGCCGTAACGGCTTCAACGACCATCAACTCTAATGCCGGCTGGCAAACGGTTGAATTGACCAGCACAGTCGATGTTAATGAAGGCGATAAAATCTGGCTGGCATGGCTGCTTGAAGATAATCCGGGCGTCCACTGTCAGCAAGGCACGCCGGGCCAGGTAGCCACTGTCAACTCATCTCAGGGCTGGGCATACGGCATGCCCGCGGACTTCGGCTCCGGTACAACCAGCGATTGGGTCTACTCCATCTGTGCCGGCTTTACACCGGACCAACAGGACCAGCAGCCCGAACTAATCGGCAATCCGTATATGTTCACCGGCCGAAGATTCGACCTCGAAACAGAACTCTATTACTACCGCGCCCGATACTATAATCCCTACATCGGCCGGTTCCTCCAGACCGACCCAATCGGCTACTCCGACGGCATAAACTGGTATAATTACTGTCGTAATAATCCGCTCAATTATATCGACTCAACTGGATTGGTAAGAAAGGGAATGATAGTTACCGACAGGTATTGGGTATATCCATGGGTATTCTACGATAAAGATGATGGACTTAGTTTATCCTTTATAGGTGGACTTGTAAATCTACGTGCTTTTTATAATCCCATAGATTATGTTCTTAATCCAGGATCTATAGCCGATCAATTAGAAAGAGCTTGGAATATAATTTCAACTCAGCTACACATTTTTGATTCTTTCCTTAAAACTAAAGAAAAGTTTGCAAGATGCCCTGTGTATGTAGCACTTGTAGAAGTTCGTGATTGGGTAGATACTAATGATAATGGTAAAATCGATAGAGGTGATACATTTTCTAGGACATACTGGTTACAAATAGCTAAAAAAAAAGCTCTTGGGTATTCGAACGTATATCTGTCTTGGGCAGAAGCGGCTGATGCCGCAGGGAACTTTATAGCACGTGCATGGACAGAGGGTATATTCAGACTTATAGAGAGCTGGCCTTAACACTTATGATTATCCTTTTCGATATTTACCTGTGTATTTAGCTCTTGTTGAAGTATGTGATTGAGAAGGTACTAGTACTATGTCCGTGCAATAAAGTCTGTTAGGTCTTTTTGCCGATAGGGTT
>CAZFOQ010000127.1:0-11514 GCA_964520535.1 uncultured Pirellulales bacterium
GATTGTTAACTAAAAATGGTCAATTTTGTGTCCAGTTTTTGGGGTTCAGTACACACCTCCCCTTCAGAATCCTTCAGCATACAATAACTGCGCTTGAGATGCAGGTTAATTCCAAGGTAGAATTGGTACATAATACATTCCTCCATATTGTATAAGAATTATAATCTCGACACAGCTATCTCGATAATATGAACCTACCCTTAATATTTCCATAACACACAAATTGAATTTAATGAACCATCTAATCATATGATTTAGTATAGATTTTGGACATATTATTAATATTATGTTTTGCTTCGATAATAATTGCGCTAGACGGGAAATATGACTCGAAAAAGAATTGCGAATCTGTTGTATTTACTGTACTATACATGAACTTTTTAGTATAGTATATTGGAGTGGAAATGATGTGAGCCGTCTTATGCCACGGTTTTTATACCGCAGCGTTAGATAAAGTCACATTGAAAGGACCAGAAATGAATTCTAATACAAAGATAGGAATCATCATCTGCGATCGCTACCGCCGCTGTGCGGGCGGGAAGTGTCTCCGCGCTATGAGGAACAAGGAAGGTGCTTTCAGCATATACACCGAAACCGAACTTCAATTGGTTGGTTACACCACCTGTGATGGATGTCCTGGCGGCAATATTGAATATGCGGGTGAAGAAATGCTCAAAAATGGCGCACAGGTTATTCACTTGGCTACCGGCCTGGTTGTCGGCTATCCCCCCTGCCCCTATATCAATACATTTAAATCCTTTCTTGAGAAACGCTTTGGTATAAAAGTCGTTGTAGGCACCCATCCGATACCTAAGAAGTATCTTGATATGCACACCCATCTTGGAACCTGGCAGGATCCTGTCTGGAAGCCACTTATCGAGCCCACCATGGCAGATGAAGCAATCCGTGCAGATTACGACTGATCCTGTTAGCGTATTCCCCAGTTAAAAGTCGTAAGCACTCCCTGTGATTTCGCTTCACAATTATTATTAGCAAATTTGTCAAACGACATCTTACCCGGGAACGGCGTAGATACTCCTCCAGCTATAGCTTCTCTCCGCCCTTTGCAAGAGCAAAGGGCGGAGACATGTACAGAGCGTAGCGTGGTGTACCTCATCAACTGCTCCATCAAGCGACCGCAGGAAGTCTCGCAGAGATCATCGCGTAGCATACCCTTGGGCAATGACGAACAGCCACAATATGTCATTCTGAGGAGGTTGTAACCTACGAAGAATCTCAATAAGCAAGATGAGATTCTTCACTTCGTTCAGAATGACATAAAGCTATATCTTCTCATCCTGAAGAACAGATAGGTCGCGTAGCACACTGTAAGTATGAAGCAATCTACCACAACGTTACATGTCATTTCGAACCTCGCGAATTGTGCGAGGTGAAGCAATCTCAAACTTGAAGGTTCATCCGACTTAAGTTAAGGGTCTGCAAAAGCATGAGATTGCCGCTCTTTGCTCTTGCAAAGGTCTCCGAAAGCCGACAAAACCCGACACTTTTTTAATAAAAAGGATTCGTTCCTTAGAAACGAATATAAATATCTGAGCGATAATGTATGTAAAGTGGCTAATGTAATTGGTATTTGATACTATAGACTACCCATGCGAGTGGCCTCTACGAGACTTCCTACGGTCGCCTGATACCCAAAGTGTATAGTATCTCCTGGACACCGCACAATTGGTCTTTGACAGAACATTTTAATTGTGCAAGAATTATAAAAACAATCAGGAGGTTAAAATGAGTGTCGATAATGTTCCAATTGAAGAACCGAAAAAGCGCCCGGGCATCATAACTGGCATTTGCATAATTGGTTTCATTGGTTTGGCGTTGACTCTGATAAGCATTATTATATTAGCGGTCAGCGATTCATTGTATTTAATGCCAGATTCATACATGCCATTTTTTCTTGTTACATTAGGGATCGGCATTGCTAGCATGATCGGGCTATGGAATATGAAGCGCTGGGCAGTTTATACTTACACTTTAAATTTTGTAATCGGCTTGATATTTTCACTCTCGACTGGAACGGCGGATTTCTTGTCGTTTATTATCCCTATAATAGTTATTATCATCATCTGGGCAAATTTCCAGATAATGGAATGATATTTGCCATTAATAATCGAATAAACTTTTCAACCTGCCCTAATAATCTCAGGGGTAGTTTTCATCTGCCCTTCCTGCCAGGTAGATACATTAAGGGCAGGGGCTGGTCGCACGCGTCCGCAGCCACGGCGTTTTGCGCAAGTGCCTCAGATTTACAAAAAACGGCTTACAACCAGAGCGATAACCCCTACCGCCAGGCTAGCGCCCGCCTGGTAAAGCAACGCCACTATCGGGAAGACCGCGTAGGGCGAACCCGGCACAAGCCCACCCGCTACACAAGGTCTTATAGGGCTCGCATTTTTACGCGCCGCCTTTACTGTGGATAGGAATAAAACAGGTATATAACTATACGTAACGTATGATGAGCGGCACAATGATACCGGTGAGTGCCAGACAGATAATAATTCCCGTGAAGAGCAGATATCGTTTCCCATAAGCCGCCATCAGTGATTCGTCGTAGTACTTGGCAACATCATTATCCTGATACATATCAAGCAAACCGTGTATCAACTTCTCCCGGTTTTTCTTTCCGAAGTTCAGCGCTGTAACAGCGATGCTGTTGACCAACAAGTTCATGATGATGAAAACCACCAGGATCATGTCATTTGACGTATTTGCGTTAGCTGATGCTGCCTCTCCTGCTACTCCCGAGTTGATCCCCAGCACGATAAGATTGAATACTATCGCTGTCACTACGAAAATCGTATCCGTACGGGCGTTCTGCTGCAGCTCGCTGGTAATATGCGCATGCACCTGTTTTAGCATCATGTCCTCTTTTTGCTTGCTTATATATATCAAAAGATCAGATGTTCCATATATATTATAAGTGTGTTTTAATGAGAAATCACATGATCTGGTACCGCAGGGAGTACCCATAGGGGAAACCCAACGATTAGGAACAATCAATTATGACGCACCAGGGAATTGAACCCTGAGCCTACTAGTATAAAGAATAAAAGAGGTATCCTCCCTGTACAGAATCTAGTCAAATTCAAGTACAAGGAGGAACCTCATGTCACAACAAAAGGTATCAAGGAATTTAGCACAAGTCAAGAGGGGCGCACTGCATATTGGTGTTGATCTGGGATTGGAGAACAACGTGGCGATAGTGATTAGTGAACTTGACACTATTATGTCTACAGAGTGACAAAAGTAGGAGGAAAACTGTCTATTGCGTCTATAGTTTCTATAGTTTCTACTCAGGTCGCACCAAGGTTGCACCATTTGCATAAGAAGGAAGGGCAACTTGACACTTTACATTTCAACCATTTATTGGTATTTTTCCCCCCATTTTCGTACCTTTTTGTTATTTAAATTTTTGAAAGGAAGGGATTTAAACCCACGACTAAAGGCTTATGAGTCCTCTGACTTAAGATGGACCCTATAAACCCCTATATGTGGCCTTTTTCGTGGATTTTATACCTGTTTGCCCAGATATGGCGATTGTTAAGTTTCAATAATCCTATGCTCTATTTTTAGGCAGAATTAATAAACAAGGTTGGATTCCTTACTGGTTTCGATTTGGAATTGTCAAGAAATTATCACCGACTGTAATTATTAGATTCTCTTATGACATGTTTACTGGCTTTTTCTGATCCAAAAAAGACTGAGAATAAAAGCGATCGAAAGCAATCCCGCAGCTCCTGCGAAAGGCAGGTTGAGATTTATATCAAGCAGGACACCCCCTGTAATCGGACCAACGATCCGTCCTAGGCTGACAAAGGAATTGCTCAATCCCATCGTGACACCCTGCTCCGTGGTTGCGTGCTTTGATGTCAGCGATATCAAAGCCGTGCTTTGTAGTGATAAGGCAACCGCCAATATTGCAGTAAACAGCAGGGTAGAAATTAACCCATTCGCAGCCAGCATCAAACCCAGGCTGGCTGCTGCGGCCAAAAAACCGTAAATGATAATATTTTCATCCCCGAACGATTTTGTGGCTGGGCCGATCAGCAGCCCGACCGACAGCATAGACACAAGACCCAGCACCATATACACAACTCCTGTCTCTTCGGTTCCAAATCCGAACCGCTCCAGTCCGTATAACCCAAGTGCATTCGAGAACATGTATAAACCGCTCGTCGAAATAAAGGTCAGCGTAAACAATCTGCCAATAGGACTGAAGATCGCTTTACTCCATTCCTGCAGATCGATAATGTGCTTCTCCTCATCCGTCTCAACCCGGTTTGCTGATTTAGATTCTGGTAGGAATAAGGCAGTCAGGGTAAGCGAAATGCCCGCCAATCCCGCTGCGATGTAGAACGGTGTGGATAGAGAATCAGAAGCGACCAGTCCGCCTAGCAGCGGACCCAATATCGCGCCGATACCTCCGGCAGCAGTCAATCGCCCCAATCCCTTGCCCAGTTCCCCTTCGGGTGCGTTGTCACCGATATATGCCATCGTTGTCGGCGCGGTCGCGGAAGAAAGGATGCCTGCCAGAATGCGGGCGGAAAATAGCATCCACAGCTTATTAGCCAACCCAAACCACACCATCGTGATCCCAAATCCCAGAATGCCGACCATCAAAATACGCTTTCTCCCGACGCGGTCTGAGATACTGCCCCAGATTGGTCCAAAGATCAGCCGCATCACCGCGTATGAAGCGTTTAAAAGCCCCAATTCTGTCCCGCTCGCGCCCATGCTTTCAATATAGAAAGGTAGGATCGGGGAGAAGATCCCATATCCGAGCGAAACTACAAGCAGGACAAAAGACAGGATATTAAGGCTGCGCTTCTGATCTTGAATTTTCGTTACTGGTATCTGTTTTTGCATTGGATCTTTTCAAATTCCCTTGGCAAAGCCAATAATACGGGATTAACCTGGCTGATAACTACGCGTCAAGATTATCCAACGGTGTGACTGTGCCTGCGTCTCCATCCACTCTAACGAGCTGGCCAGATTTGATGCGCGTCGTCGCGATACCAGTCGCTGTGACGTCCGGGATGCCGTATTCCCGCGCTACGATGCTGCTGTGACTCAACATCCCTCCCACATCCGTGACTACTGCTGAAGCCATCACAAACAGCGGCGTCCAGGCGGGCGTGGTGATACTTGCCACCAGCACATCGCCCGGCTTCATTTGTCCGAAATCTTCAGGACCGTGCAGTATCCGCGCAGGTGCGGTGACGACACCGCCGCCAATCGAAAGGCCTTTAATGACCGGGCCGGTTTGCTTTTCATCGCCGCTAGGACCTGCAAATTTATACATCCAGGTATAAAAGTTTTTTCTTTCCGACAGGATTTGAGGCGCGACTGCGCGCTTTTGTCCGCGCCAGATCATCTTACGGTTTTCGATTGTAACATTGTAGTTTTTGTTATTTTTTACTCTTTATGAAGATGTTTCTTCAAGAACCTGTACAATCCCTTGTCCACCGTCAACCAAAACACGGTCTCCGGTCTTCAAACGCGCGGTTGCATTCCTGGTTCCTACTACCGCAGGAATTCCTAGCTCACGAGCTACAATAGCTGCATGGGATAATGGGGCTCCCACATCGGTAATAACAGCCGCGGCTCGCGGAAATAAGGGTGTCCATCCCACGTTTGTGCTTGTGGCGACCAATATTTCGCCTTTCTTTAATTGATCGCTTTCTGCTGGGTTGTTTATTATTCGCACGACGCCTTCCACCCTGCCGCCTGAACCTGGCCGCCCTGTCACCACACCTTTGTCCTCTTCAATTGAAATAGGGGCGTGTGAGTCGTAGGTATCAGGATTACGATTGGGATCATTCGCCCAGGTATAAGGGTCAAATCGCCCACTGATAATCAATGGATATCTTGGTAAGGCTAATTGTTTCTTATAGGTTGCGCGTCGTGTTGGAATGTATTCAATCACGCCATCTTTACCAGCCAAGACACTTAGAACTTCAAAATCCTCCAGGAAAAAGATATCATTGTCTAATTTGGTTAAATTCCCTGCCTGCATATACCAATCCCTCACTACGCTTAAAGAACGCGTGAGTTCTGAACGAATGACTTCCCGCTTCTCCATCGCCGCAGAAATATTATCGAGTTTTTTTCTTATTGTCTTTGCCTTCTTCGGGTAATCTCCAGCAAACGCCCCCCAAACCTGTTTGAATTTTCTATTTTTTTGTTTTAGCATTGCATCATAATTAATGGGAGACGCTTCATATTCAGCAAGGCGCTTATCGATCCAATTTGGATCTTCGTAAGGTCTAGCAATTGAGATTTCATCTTCTTGATGCAGACGATGTCCAGCAAGCAAAGAGTATTCCTCGCGACTTATTTCACCGCGAGCAACCTTTGCCAAACCTATGAGAGGTCGAATGCTTGTTAACTGTCCTGATCCTCCCACGAGGTTTGCTAGGAGTGCGTCTGCTTCCTGCTCTCCCATCAACTTTATTAAAATCTTTCTGGCAGATCGATATGGGAAAAAGTAATCCTCATTCGCTTTGTCTTGAATCATGAGTAAATCATAAAAAAGAGGGAATACCTCTTTATTCCATAACTCGATGAGAGCGATTTTATCTGTGGTCTCTGTTATCCTTTGGCGTAATTCCAGGCATCGTTTTGGATTAGCTGCAATGATCTTATCAAATCGTTTCATTAACTTTCTCTGCATTGGCAGCAATTCAAGTTGGATTGGTATCATGCTTTTAATTATTTTCCATCTCGATATCTGGGGTTTAGGCAGGGTAACTCTACTGAGGTTTATGCCTGTAGTTAATTCAATTAAATCGAATGTACTTTCGTGGCTTTGACCAAAGGCATGCATCAGAACGTATGTCAAAGAGAAATTCATGTAAAATCGGCCGCCGATGTTTCCCGTACCTTTTATTCCATCCACAGTAAAATCGCCAAAATGGCTGAAGATCGAAACCATCGCAGGAGTCATAACTTCAGGCATAACTTCACTTCCTACCCAGAGGTAATCACCTGAGAAACTGATATTTCGTTCTCCAGTTGTTGGATCATAATCCAGCATAGTAGTAATAGGACGGGATTGTAAGAGGTATAATCTACCATCGGCAATAGCCCATTCGATATCTTGAGGAGAACCAAGTTCTTCTTCTAATTTGCTCGCTAACTTATAAAGCTTCTTAGCAAAAGGTTTTAAGTCTTCGGGGCCCTCATATTTTGCTTTGGGGCGGTCCATAATGAAGGTATATGGTTCAACCTCTCCAGAGACCAAACCTTCACCAAGCCCGTAAATATAATTTCCGGTCATTTGAAATCGATTTCCTGTAACCGGATCAGCAGTGAATAGAATCCCTGAAATATCAGCCCGCACAAGTTCCTGGATAACAACGGCTATCTTTCCAGAACCATTCAATCCTTTTGCTTCGCCGTAGGATTTTACGCGTTCATATTCACGCGATTTCTGGACCTGGGTAATTGCCGCCCTCACAGCTTCGATTGACCGCACATCTAAAACCGTTTCATACTCGCCAGCAAAAGATGCATATGCAGAATCCTCCGCCAACGCAGATGACCGCACTGCAAACGATAAACCTGATTTATCCTTTTGAAATTCAATTATTGCCGATTTGATTTCCTTCCACGCATCTTCTTTCAAATCAGACCCAGTAAAAGCATTAGGGAATACAACCATCCCACCAGGTACAGAATAACCTCTCTGGCTCAACTTTGCCAATGTCCCGCCTTTTCCGCCTGCGCGGATAAAATCATTTTCAATTAAATCTTCAAATAATTTGATATATTTCGCCATTCTTACCTCCATATACTTTAGATCGTAATATCCATCAGTAAAGTCCTCACGATGATATGCGAATGAGTTTTATCTTTCATTTGTCAAACCAGTTTTCAAGTTGGGTTTCATCCATTAGAATAAGTGATCCCGGGATTGCACCAAGGACACGTTCCATCGCTTCCTGCACGGCATTGAATTTTCGCCTCGCCAGATCAACCGCGTTGTCATATTTGTCTGGATTGAAAAGTATATCCTTCAGGATGTCCTTAATAGATTTTCCGATCACTATTACGAATTCGGCTGCTTCTTGCGGGTAATCCGTCGCAAATACACCTTCTTCGATACCCTGGTAGATGATCTCTGCAATCTGGAGAGATACCTTTTGCCTTGATAACGCCCGATATTTTTCACGTAAAACAATATTCTCCCGCAGCTCCGCTATCTTCGCAATTCCAAACAACTCATCTTTGCGATCCAGTTTCCAATCATTGCTAGCTCTGATCGCCTTTGTCCACTTAGGGATGGCGCTCAGGGATTCATCTCTGACTATTGCCTGCAGGACCAATTGCTGCTCATCAACCAAATCTGAAATGATCGCATCTAATATATTCATTTTTGATTCAAAGTAATAGTAGAAGGTGCCCTGTGCGACGCCAATGGTCTTAACAATATCGCTCACAGATGTTTGCTCGTATCCCTTCGTGAAAAAGAGCTCCCGCGCCGTTGCGATCAATTCACTCCGTCTTTCTTCTGGTGCTTTTGCAATTCGGTTCATATCAATCCTTTACCTCACTGACTGACTGTCAGTCATATTTAGTATATAATATAAATTATAGTTTGTCAAGCCCAAAAATCGGCTGCCAGCCCGGACCCCTCAGCCATCGAGCCCACCATGGCAGATGAAGCAATCCGTGCAAATTACGACTGATCCTGTTAGCATATTCCCCATTTAAAAGTCGTAAGCACTCACTGTGATTTTGATTCACGAGCAGGTCCACCTTTGGCAGCAAAATTTTGGAATAGATCCAGTCAAACCAGGCAAGATCGATCACAATAAGGAATTTGTGGGCAAATGTGAGAGTTTGGGACTGCATCCAATGCTAGGAGTAGGCTGCCATATAAAATTGGCTGATGGGGCTTTTACTTTGCTGATGAATGAACTAGGGATAGAAGCACCGGATTTATCCAAGAAACCCGAGGATATAGAAATTGATTGGGTTAAATGGTTTTTAGATTATCTTGGAAAACGAAGAAAGGGGAAATCAACACTCAAAAAGTGGACTTGCCCGGTATGTGGATTGAATGCCAGCAGGATGGGCGTCAAAGATAATCCCCAGATTCGCCATGAACCCTGTGAGCAAAAAACAGGACACGCAGTGTTCTTTATTCGCGTGGATGGTTTGGCACATACTATTTATAAGGAGAAGGATTCAAATTAGAACTATATCTAGTCTTTATAAATGCCAAATAGATGATATTATGCATATATGTCTGTAAAATTATTAGTTAGCTCGTTCCCCTGAAATCAAAGAATTTCACACATCAATGACTGACGCACAAGACAATTCTACTCAAATTTATAAAAAACTATATCGGATTTTAATTGATATAGAAATCGATAACTTTTATGAGTATTTAAATACCCTTGAAAAGGTTTTGAGTTTAAGAAGACAAGAATTATCAAAGAACATTGATGTGATAGATAAAAATTTAAACGAGTTAGGCTCAAATGATGAACGGCGAAAAGAATTCATAAATCTAAAAGTAGAAACCGAACAGGTAAAAGGTTTTACAAACCTATTGCGACAATCCTTTTTGACTAGTTTGTATTCATTTATGGAATTGTGGCTTAAGCGTAAATGCTATGTTGATAGTAAGCGAAGAGATGGAGGGAATTCTTATAAGACTACAGAAGGAAAAGGGATTAATAAAATAAAGAAGTATTTCTCAAATATCATTAAGAGTGATTATCCTTTTGATTCAAGTAAAGATTGGCAGTGGGTGAAAAAATTTAAACGATTACGGGATTGTATTGTTCATCGCCAGGGAAGCCTCACTGGTTTTAGTGATCATGAAGTAGATTCAACTCTTGCAGAGTTTATAAAACGAGAAAAATACATCAGTTTGTTTGGAGTAGATAAAAATCAAATTTTTATCGATTACGAATTCTGTTTAAAAGCCTTGCAAAACATTCTTCATTTTATGCTAGATCTACTCTCTTCATAAGGATAGGGATTCAAAATAATATCGGCTCTATTCTTCAAAAAACCCATTCAAATGACCAATAAAATTGATTGGATTATAGGGTTACGGGAGAAATATTTTGCGTACGGCATGTAGCGAAAAGAGATGTGATTTTGTAAAATAAGGCTAACGGTTCGTCGCAAAAGAAGGGTTACATTAAGTAAATCCAACTGGGGGGCAACCTAAAGTGAGAGGCCAAAGTCGGATCTAGTCAGACTGAGATAATCATAGCATAAAAGACTTTCGTCAAAGATTCAATCGTTCCACAACGGCCTGTAATTCATCGTCAGTAATGCCCAGGTATCGTTTGGTGTAGGCGATACTGGCATGGTTGAGCTTGTACATGATCAACGCCAGATCCACACCCTGCAAACGGGCATGATACCCCCAGGTCTTTCTCAAACTGTGGGTGCCGAAGTTTCCTCGCAAACCAACCTGCTTGCAGATAGCAGTGATGAACTTCCAGGCCTGTCCACGACCAATGGGTTCAGCGAAATCATTGGCCTTCGTATTAAAGAAAAGAAAATGCTGTGGATTGCTGGCGATGTTGGGGTAAGCCGCAAGATACTCCTTGAAAATCTCCCGGATACTTGTATTGACAAAGACCTCATGGCGTTTGCCTCGTTTCTGCTCTTTAATCTGGAAACGGTGTTTGAGGCTTTGTCGATCATCCATGAAATGACCAATTTGCAAACGCAAGAGATCAGAAACACGTAGAGCGGTGTTGATTCCCGCTGTGAATAACAACAGATCGCGAAAACGCCCTTCGCCACGGAGCAAGTTTTTGATTTGAGCGATCTTTTTCCGGTCGCGGATGGGTTCAACAAAATTCATAAAATGATGTAAACATAAACGATCTCGGCGTCAATTGTGTCCACACAGTGTTACAGCGTCCATACAGTACACAAGGCTATGCGAAAACTGTCCATTGTGTCCATTGTTTCCACGGTGTCTCATTAAAACTGCACCAAATTGCACCAAGAATAAAAGAAAAAATATCAAACAGGAAAGGTGACTCAAATTTATAGGATAAATCAAAAATCCGTATTCATAAAGATTTTATTCAGATACTTATTTTCGCTCTCGTAATGGAAAAAAAGCGACTGGGAGCCCGTTGCACGCAATGCCTGAGCATAGCGAACCCGTAATGGCTTGGGAGTGCGGGCAAATGGGCTGGCGCTAAACTCCCAAGGAGAGAGCGAAAAATTTCTTCATATTATGACTATCCCTTTCTGTAGATATTCCGCTTCTTGAACAAACGTTTAACCGATCTAAAAGTGAGAAAATCGGTTGATGTTTTCATCCAGATGCTCACCTGATTGCCAAACCATATTGACGTGACTGGTTCACGTCTTTTTCATTGCTCCTGATCGTTTCTGTATTTCTTTTTAAAAACCCTATTCACATTTTTTTATCTCAAGCTGGGGTGAGTTTATTGCAATCTTAGCCACTTCCCACTTTGTAAAGTCATCCGGGCTCGCGCCGTTTCT
>CAZFOQ010000128.1:0-11398 GCA_964520535.1 uncultured Pirellulales bacterium
TGGGATCCGGGTAATTTTGGCGCCGCTCACGATGTTTACTTCGGCACTGATTCTGCAAGTGTCGGTAGTGCCGACAGAGATAATCCACTCGATGTCCTTAAAAGCCAGGATCAAGTGGAAACTTATTATCCTCTGGATGGAACCTTATCCTTGGACTACGGCCAGAGCTATTTCTGGCGTGTTGATGAGGTCAATGCAACAGAGGGAAACATTTATACAGGTGAAGTCTGGAGCTTTACGGTCGAACCTTTTGCCCGTGCGATATCAGCAGGCGATATAATTGCCACGGCTTCCAGTCAAGCCGAAGGTCAGGGCCCTGAAAATACTATCAATGAATCAGGACTTGTTGACGACCTTCACTCGACTGAGACTACGGATATGTGGGCGACTGTTGATGGTGAAGCTTTACCGGCCTGGATACAGTATGAGTTCGACAAACCCTATAAACTTTACGAGATGTTGGTATGGAACTATAATGGACAAACCCTTCTTTCGGTGGTTGGTCTTAACGATGTTGTTGTGGAATATTCGACCGACGGTGTTAATTGGACACTGAACGACAGCGTCTCTGAATTCGCACAGGCGACCGGCACTGAGGATTATGCAGCAAACACCACAGTTCCTTTTGGCGACGTACCGGTAAAGTATGTTAAGATTACTGCTAATAGCAACTGGAGCGGCGGATTTGTCAATCAGTTCGGTCTGAGTGAAGTGCGTTTTATGTATATACCGGTCAGTGCAAGTATGCCCGTTCCGGAAGATGGAGCAACTGATGTTGCTATAGATGTAACCCTCGGCTGGAGGGCCGGCAGAGGGGCGGCTGAGCATAAAGTGTATATAAGCGACGAAGAGCAGTCTGTTATAGACGGTACCTTACCTGCCGTGACTGTCCAGGATACAATATATGGTCCCCTGTCACTTGATTTGGGAGATATTTACTATTGGCGTGTCGATGAGGTCAATAACGCCAATACTGTCCCAGTCTGGGAAGGTGGTACATGGAGCTTCACAACGCAGGAATACCTTGTCGTGGAAGATTTCGAGTCCTACAATGACATTGAGGCCGGAGAAGAAGGCAGCAATCTGGTCTATGCTACCTGGTCGGATGGCTATGTTGAACCCCCTGCAGTCCGGACCAACGGCTCGACCATAGGTTATCTTACAGTTCCTTCTCTTGATCCCAATATCGTTCACGGCGGTTCTCAGTCAGCTCCATTCTCGTATGACAACACTACTGTGAGTATTTCAGAGGTTACAGTAAATCCTGCAGATCTGGCAATTGGTTCGGATTGGACCATAGGTGCTCCCGCCGTGTTGACGGTGTGGTTCTATGGCGATCCGAATAATGCTGTTACCGAGCAAATGTATGTCAAACTCAACGGCGTAAAGAAAATCTATGATGGTGACGCCGGTAATATTGCAACATCTTCTTGGACACGATGGGATATTGAGCTTGCATCGTTTGGTATCAATCTCGGTAACGTGACAAGCCTGACAATCGGCTTTGAGAGGACAGGAGGTACCAGTGGCTCGGGTACAGTGCTTATTGATGACATCAGGTTATATGCTCCAAAGGAGTAATATCTTTAACTTAAGTGATGAGAAAGTTTAATCATGGCCAAATTATAAGTATGAAAGAATTTGGCCATGATTTTTAAAAAAATATTATGCAAGAAGGAGGACTGTATTATGTGTAAAAGAATAACACTTTCTATCTTCTTAGCTATTGCACTGTTGACTGCCGTGACTTGGGCCGTGCCGATCGAAGTTGAGAACTTTAGCTTTGAACTGCCGAATACAGGAAAACGAATGGGCTTTGCTACAATTCCAGGTTGGAGCACTGATTCCGCAGCATCCGGCTCTGGGGTTGAAACAGGCGCGCAACCAACTGATGGTGACTATACTGCTTTCTTGATGGGTACTGATCCCTTGATTTGGCAACTCACTGATCACACGATTATTCGGGGGGACATTTTCGAACTCAAAGTGGATGCAAGAGATGCCGGGGGGAGCACGAGTTTGTTCATGAGCCTCTATTATGAAGACAATGGCACTAGGATTACAGTAGCAAGCAGTGATGTGGAAATTACAGATGCAATGGGGGAGTGTATTCTGCAATTTAATTCCGCCGATGCACCGGATTCTGCCCGTCATTTGCTTGGGATTGAATTGGGCAACATTACAGCAGGTCCTGGCAACTGGGTTGGCGTGGATAACATTCGTCTTGATCTTATCAAAGCAGGTACGCCGGTACTTGCCTCTCAGCCAAGCCCTGCGAATGAGCAGGTCGAGGTGCCTGTCGATACGATTCTGAACTGGACTCCCGGAGAATTTGCAGATAAGCATGATGTGTACTTCAGTACGAATTTCGATAACGTTAATGACGGCGTCGCCCTGGTCAGTCCGAGCCAGGATGCCAACTCGTATGATCCCGGCCGTCTGGATTTCGCTCAAACTTATTTCTGGCGAGTGGATGAAGTCAACGCCCCGCCGGATCTTACGGTATTTAAAGGTGATGTCTGGAGCTTCACAGTGGAGCCTTTGGCTTGTCTAATATCAGCAGACAGAATAACCGCCACAGCCTCCAGTCAGGCAGCAGGTCAGGAACCCGAAAATACTATCAACGAATCAGGATTAGTTGACGACCTTCACTCGACTCAAACTAAGGATATGTGGGCAACTGTTGAGGGTGAAGCATTACCAGCCTGGATCCAGTATGAGTTTGATAAAACCTATCAACTTCATGAAATGCTGGTCTGGAACTATAATGGTCAGGCTTTTCTTGTCGGACTCGGCCTGCAGAGCGTTGTTGTTGAATACTCAACGGATGGGACCAACTGGACGCAGGTGGAAAATGCATCTGTGTTCGAACAGGCCTCCGGATTAAGTGACTATACTTATAATACTAAAGTTGCTTTTGGTGATGCTCCGGTCAGGTACGTGAAAATTACTGCTAACAGCAACTGGGGCGGCGGTGGTTTCTTCAATCAGTACGGCCTGAGTGAGGTGCGCTTCATGCACATCCCGGTCGGTGCGAGACAGCCGGAACCCGATGACGGAGCAGCGGATGTTGCTATCGATGTGACCCTCGGCTGGAGAGCCGGCAGAGAGGCGGCTGAACACAACGTATACTTTAGCGCAGACCAGCAGGCTGTAATAGACGGTACTGCGCTTGTTGATACTGTCAGCCAGGCCAGCTACGGCCCCTTGTCCCTTGATCTGGCAAGCACATACTACTGGCGTGTAGATGAGGTCAATAACGCTAATACTATCCCAATCTGGGAAGGTAGTGTCTGGAGTTTCACGACGCGAGATTATCTTGTGGTGGATGATTTCGAATCCTACAACGACATCGAGCAAGGTGATGAAAGTAATCTGGTCTATGCTACCTGGTCGGACGGAGGATATGGTCCAACTAATGACCCGACAAACGGCTCGACCATAGGTTATCTTTCAGCCCCTTCTATGGAAACCGAAATCGTTCACGGCGGCAGGCAATCAGTGCCTGTTATGTACGACAACACCGCTGCTAATAAATCAGAGGTTACAGTAAATCCTGCGGATCTGGCCATTGGATCGGATTGGACCATAGGTGGTTCTCCTGAGATGTTGTCACTTTGGATCTACGGTGATCCGAACAATTCCGCTGAGCAGATGTACGTGAAGCTCAATGGTGAAAAGGTTCCGTATGATGCCGACTTGACACAGGAAGAATGGCAGCAGTTCCCGATTGACCTAGCTTCACTGGGCATTAATCTGAGTAATGTCACATCTGTTACGATTGGTTTTGAGAGAATAGGTGCGACCGGCGGCACCGGCATGGTCTTTATCGATGATATTTGGCTCTATAGCCCAGTCGCTACTCAATAGTTGCTGTAACTGAAATAGCCGGTTATTTTGAAGAACGTTCCGACAGATTTACAGCATATAGACTGTTGGAATCTGTGGCCTGTACCTTTTTGGTGCGGGCCATATTTTTTTGTTATTCGTATGTCAACTTTTCACGCTATTGTTTTCGTGACTAATTACAATGTGGTTTCTGAAGATACCATTTTAACGATTGCTGAAGCAGCCCACTACTCGGACTTCGCGTTTAGTTGCTGAGCAAGAACCTCAAGAGTAAATCTGGTTCTATGTGGAGATTTGCATTTTGGGCACTTGTAGACGCGAAGTCCGAGCTTGCTCACGACTGAGTGGCAATTGGGACAATAGCCAGTAGGTTCAAATTTTCCATCTTGTCCACGTTTGAAGGCCAAGCTGTCGTTAATAGAAAAGTTGTCTTCTTTGGCAAGGTTGTCAAGTTTCTCTTTGAGTTCTTTGTTTTCGTCTAAGGCTTCATCAAGTTGCTTTTGCAGAGTTGCATTGTCACTCTCTAAGCGTCCAACTTTCTCTTTAAGCTGGTTGTTGTTCTCCTCTTGTAGCTCATAGTTGCGCTGTAATAACTGGTAACTTGCTACATCAAGAACACGTCCCTCGAACTCTTTTAGGAAATCCAAAGCTCCCATTTGATTCACCTCATAGAATATATGGTTCACCTTCTCTTGAGATCATGCTATCATTCTAACAATTGCCCGCGTTTAGTTTACCTATGATGATCTTGTATTCCTTCTGCATCTGCTCTAAAATTTCACCTGTGGCTTCGTACTGGTTTCTGATAACAAAATTAAGGTCACAAGCCATACTGACACAATAACTCATGAGCGTATCAATCGAATAATGAATATCATAATTACAAGATACAGTTTTATCATATTTATCATATTGAACAAACTGTCGAAGAATCCTCATATCAGAGTGAATCGCAGCACTATAGTTCTGATAGATTTTCGGGTATATGTGTTCTATCCAATCCTTAGTTTCATGAGTCTTATCGACTTGGCTAAAGATTATCGCCGTATCAGGAAGTGCTTTTACTCCTCGATTTTTATAGTCTTCGATACTTTTCTCCGCTTTGTCCAACGATTCGTTTATGTCTGAAGAGTCAGGGTATGACTTAGCAAGGTTCTGTAAAATCTTTCTGTGCTGAAGGACTCTGGAATAGTCGAAACGTTGAAATCTCTTGTAAATATCGTCTTTCGACAGTTTCTCAGGTAAACCACAAGACCAAACTAACTTTACATAAAGCTCGCATAACACCCTTAATAGAGCTTGAGCAGGCAATTTGTGATTATTAGCCAGAAGAAGCAATATACTAACGGTATGTTTTTTTGCACATAATAATACAGATGCAAGTAGAACATCGGCACTTGTAAGTTTGTGATAGTTCTTAATTAGCTGCAAAGATTCTCTAAACCAATTGTCTACGGTGCTATCAATTTCAATTCTCTCTTCTTCGATATTTGACATAGTTATCTGTTTATGTTCACGTTGCCTGAAGTAATGGCTTGTTTTTCTTCCATAATCTCACCTTTCAAAAATTCTCACTCCACCATTCTAACAATGGCCTTGCGAAGCTCAACTGAGAGTTTTGGCCATCGCTCAATAACAGTTTTCAGATCGGCATCAATTTCAGAATCAAAAAACAAGCCAGGAACAAGATTTTGGTTTTCAGCCTTGTCGCTTAATTTGCCTGTTGTTGTAAGTGTTTTATTTTCTTTGGGTTGTGTACTGGGCCCGGTAGGATTCGAACCTACGACCAATGGATTATGAGTCCACTGCTCTGCCGCTGAGCTACGAGCCCGTAAATTTTTCTAAGTGCTTTTACGATAACAGCTTCTTATATTGGTTGTCAATTCTTTTTACACTTAAAAGGAGCAAAATAAGTAGTTTGTGTCAATTGGTTTTTGCTTTTGCCAAAATCTCATTTAAAAAACTGTTTGCAGAAACCAAGTCTTTGGATCGCACTATCAGGTAATACTTTCTTGTTTAGGTGTCCGAATGTCCCGCAAGCTGTTGTACTACTTGTATCGGCAGCTTCTTCGCCCAATTGGTAATAGCCGAGCGACGAAGATCATGTATCACACATTTATCAACCCCTGCCTTAGACCGGAGAACGTTAAAGTCTCTGTCGAGGTTATCCTTTCATAAAGACTGGACCAATTTTTGGGGAGCAGACCACCTCTCTTTATCAAGAAACGGTATAGTACGTCCCAAGTGAACTTCACCTTCTTAGACTACCCCTCTTTTTATGCCATAATTTGATCCCTATGAATCCGAGGGCAACTAATGCTATGATGGCTATCCCCGTTGTAGTGACAATGAATAATAATGTATTTTTTGAATTCAAAGCATTCTTTTGTTCGGGACTTAATACGCCCTGGATCCGCTGCGCCATCTCGTTTGAGAAAGTCGGATCAGTACGACATATGGTGAAAACATAATCATATGAAGTGAACACATTATTATTGCGCATCTGTTCAGGCAGACCATCAATACTAATCAGCTGGAATGTAGCCTGCCAGGTGCTTGCAGAAATCCCTGAAACTTGTACATCGTACAGACTACATCGGACTGTTGTAGGATTATTTGCTTTATTCCAATCATAAAACCAAACGGTATAGAACGTCTCAGGTGGAGCACCAGGGATTTGCATCCATCGCTTCCATTCAGGGTGTGGATCCCGAGCGCTATGCCCTGAGTTTCCTTGTACCAAATAGTTGAGATTGGCTGGGTCATTGACATCCATTTTTTCCCAATAACCTTCAGGACCTGTTAGACAATGCTCAACCATATGATCGTGAGAAGTAAATACCGCATCCACGCCATATGCGCGAAAGACCGAGTCAAGCTCACGAAGCTCATATCCTCGTTGATAATCAATTGCCTTGTCGGATGTTCCGTGTTCTCCCCGGCTGTAGGGTGAAGGGTGGGCGACGATGAATGTAAAGGCAGATGTACGCTGCGCTATCTTTAGCTGTTCGATCATCCAACGATACTGCTCGCTGCCTGGTTCCCAGTCCGGCGAGCATCCATCTGGGATCTTGTCATGGTTGTCAAGCGAGTCATTACTTGTATTGTTCAGATCAAGGACAATAAACGTAGCACATCCGAATGTAAACGCGTAGTAGCGTCCATTCCAACGAGGATCATTGGATCCATTGTCCGGATTTACACAAAACGCCTGAAACCGGGCCATCGAAGCACCCGCCAGTCCACCGGAGGCATACTCATCATGTTCTGGATCATATATTTCATGATTGCCGACGGCAAAATAATGAGGAATCGTACTTGCTACAGGCACTCCACCTTGTGTGGCTGTACATATTTGTCGAAAAAAACTCTCCCAGGTCTTTTCATAACTATTGTAGGTGCCATACTCAACCGTATCACCACCACAGACAATCAAATTGGGTTTCAGATCCATCACTGTTTTATATAAAGCCTTACGCCGAATGATTACCTGGTTATCAACATGTTGGCCATCTCCAAGATAGATAAAATGGAACGGCTTATCACGGGAGATTCCTGATCGAAATTGGTATCGTTGACTCCGAGTAATGTCGGATTCTACATAATATTCATATTCATTATCAGGCTTTAGTCCTGTAAGCATGGCAATATGACGCACAAATGTAACTCCACGCATTTGTCTGCTCGTGGCACTTGTGGTAGAAAGTACAGGTTTGACAATATGGACTACATTTCGCTCGGTTTGTGTATCTGTCCACCAGACAATCTTAATGCTATCATTGGTAAAGTCCTGCAAATAAGGTTCAATGGCAATGTTGGCAGCATATGCCTGAGTTCCAGCTATAATGAGTATGAACAACGCTCCTTTTATACTATCGCTTTTCATTTATCAACCTTCAAACACATCATTCCTGAACTATGTCCCGGCTATATTGGTTCAGTTTAAATTAGTCAAATCGGTTCTGCTCTGCTGTTGAGCTATGAGCCCTGATTTGTTTTCTAATATATAAAAGCTAACTCTACTACGTAAAATCTCTTTATATAGCTTTGACTGTAGCCAAAGATAAACGAATCTTACAAATTCCCCGTTACTTTACGAAAAACAGGTCTGTGTTACAAGAAAATCAAAGTAAATCATAGCCTGTTACAGCACATTTACTTACTAAACTTCTATTAACATCTTCAGCACACAAGACAAACCCGTATTAAAAATTATCTGTTAGCGTTATTCATAAAATATTCTTTCAATCTGTAGAGCAACGGCATAATATATTGCCGGACACCTTCATTGGTTCTGTGTCTTAGTTAGCAAGGCAATTTATTACTTTAATGGAGTATCTGGATATGCGATATCAGAAGTGGTTATTTATAGGAGTAATTGCTGTTTTAACGGCAAGTAATGACCTGTGTGCATCCGAGGGTATCGGATTGCAGACCCCGGATAAATCTGTAGTTCTTATAAGGAGTCTCAAGCAAGACTTCAATTATGTAACTTCCTGGAAGAGAGAGGATATGGCCCAGAGCGCAGGGTCTGGTTTTATCATCTCCGGTGAAAGGATCCTCACTAACGCTCATAATGTAAGTAACTGCAGGTATGTTGAGCTGAGAAAGGAAAACGTCGCCAGGCTCTATCCGGCAAGGATTGTGTTTGTCGGACACGACTGCGATCTGGCCGTTCTTACTGTTGATGATAAGAGTTTCTTTGAGGGAACTAATGCCCTGGAGTTGGCAGGAATTCCGAAAGTAAACAGCACTGTCTCTACGTATGGCTTCCCTGTTGGTGGTGACCGAATTTCCGTTACAGAAGGTGTTATTTCCCGAATAGAAGCAGATACATATGCTCACAGCGTAGCAGATAAACACCTGGTTATTCAAACTGATGCGGCGATCAATCCGGGTAATAGTGGTGGACCCGTAATACAGGGTGGTAAAGTTGTTGGAGTCGCTTTCCAGGGCTTGCGGGAGGCTGAGAACATCGGCTACTTGATTCCTACAACCGTAATTGAGCATTTTTTAAAAGACATCGATGATGAACAATATGATGGTTTTGGTTCCATGGGGGCAATCTTCTTTCCAGGCTTGCATAATTCGAGCTACAGAGATTACCTCAAGGTGCCCCCGAACGAGGATGGTATCGTGGTAATAGGTACTGTCATGCACTCTTCAGTAGAATCCATCCTACAGCCGGGTGATGTACTGACCAATATCGATGACTATAATATTGATAATGATGGAATGATTCAAATATATGGTCTGAGGTTGTCTATCTCTGAAGTTATTGAGTCAAAACAAATTGGAGAAGAGCTGCAACTGGCTTTCTACCGACAGGGCAACCTCAAAAAAACAACCGCGACCATAGGATTGAATAGACCTGTTTTCGAGCAGGCCCGCCAATATGATCGCCCACCTCCTTATGTGTGCTTTGCGGGTTTAGTATTCGTGCCTGCGACGCGAAACTTCCTCGAGACCTGGGGGTCGCGTTGGCCACAAGAAATACCCTTTTACCTGCGATATCTATTCGCTCATTCGGTACAGCTTAATAAAGACCGACAGCGTAAAGAGTATGTTGTTCTTTCCGCAATAATGTCAGACGAGGTCAATACTTATGCCTATGACTTCAAGAACCAGGTCGTTGAGAGCGTAAATGGAATCAATATCCACAGCCTTGATGATATTCTTAATGCGTTCAAACAGTCATCGGATCCCTTCTACACAATAAGGTTTCTGGGTAACAACCGTATTTTGCTGTTTGATTCTGAGACTGCCCAACAAAGACATCAACCTATACTCGAGAAATATAATATTCCCGCCGAGGCTCGTCTGGAGACAAAATCATGAAGAAAGTGATGATTTTTATAGTTGTTATGCTTGACACAGTCTTTATTCCCTGCTCGGCTGCGACCGAACCAAGCGGCGATCGGCTCGATTTGTCCGATGCAATGAAAGATTCTGTTGTTTACTTGGAAACTTCTTCACAAGGTTACAATATAGGTGAACCGTGGAAGCGCAGGAATATATCGGAGAGTTGGGCGTGTGCTTGTGCAGTTGGTGAGTATGAGGTAGTTACTACTGCTCAAAGCGTTGCTAATCACACCTATCTAAAGGCTCTTCGATATGGCCAAAATGAATTTATTGGGGCACAGCTTATAGTTGTTGACTACGAAACTAATCTTTGTCTGATCCAACTGGACCCAAACGAATTGAGCAAACCTCTGAAGCCGTTAACATTCAACGAAGACTACCAGAAAGGGGCCGGAGTTGATTGCTACTGGCTCTCGTCGGATAGCCGTCTGTATAACGCAAGGGGTTATCTTGACCGTGTGAGCGTCCAAAGGACACGAACTTCACACGGACAACGGCTATGTTATGTGGTTGCAAATACATCCCAGAATACAGGCGCAGGAGAGGTTTACTGTGTCGGTTCAGTACCTATTGGTATAGCTTGCTGGTCCAACAACGACAAAGAAGCAGGTCTTATCCCTGCAGAGATGATTAATAGGTTCCTCAAGAGTGTCCGCGATAGTAATTATAAAGGTTTTGGCAAAGTGGGCTTTGTAATCTCAGAGCTACTCAATCCGGCTATGCGTTCTTTTTTGAAGATGCCTGATATGCTTGAAAATGGCATCTACATAGCGGACGTATATAACCTTGGGACTGGTTCTAAACTCCTAAAAAAAGATGACGTGATCTTAAAAATTGATGGTAATGCTCTTGATCCTTATGGCCGATTCATGCACCCTAAATACGAACAGCTGTCATTCGATCATCTAATTACAGGTAGAAACGTTGGTGAAAGCATACTGTTCGAGGTTTGGCGTGATGGTGGAAAAACAGAGATCCAGACAGATGTAAAGAGCTTCAAGGCTTCCGAGATGCTCGTGCCCTATCACGAATTTGACCAGCAACCGGAATATATCGTCACAGCCGGATTTGTTTTGCAAAAACTTACACGTGAGTATCTGATGGAATTTGGTCGCGATATGGCTGGTAAAGCCCCAAGCCACTTATATCACTACTACCGTGACCTTGCTTTCAAGCCCACTTCTGAACGCAGTGACATTGTAATACTCAGTTATGTTCTCCCGACCCAGTTTAATCTTGGCTATGCAGGCCTTGGGCAGATGGTTGTCAGTAAATTTAACGGCATGACGATATGTTCCATAGAAGATATTCTGGTGGCTCAAAAACTGAATCCGGAATCCAGGTATGATGTGATTGAGTTCGAATTGGATAATCCGGTTGTTGTCATCGCGCGTGCGGAGATAAAAGCTGCTGACATATTTGTCCAAAAAAACTACGGAATCACAAAGCTCTTGAACGTCAATCGTTAGGGATTGAATAGAACAGAGGGTAGTTTAACATAACCATTTAAGTCAATAAAAGGAACACCATAAAAATTTCATTTATAACGAATCATATATGCCGAATGTATGTCTTTTAATTCTTGTATTTATGGTTCCCCATGTAAATGTGAAAAGCGGAGGTAAAAAAGGAAGCCCCCGCTTGAAGGAGGAAAGGTGGATAGCAGGGGCTTTGCACAAGCGAAACT
>CAZFOQ010000129.1:0-11239 GCA_964520535.1 uncultured Pirellulales bacterium
CTACTTGAAAGGCAATTTTTATGCCCGCTTTACCTACAAACTACAGATGCACCCCGGGATAAGTCTTGCACCGGACGGCGGGAAATTCGGAGAAATCGTTCGCGGTCTTGACGGCAGCTTTCTCAATGGGCCAGATACAATTGGACTGGAAACGCTCAATAAAGACGAAGCCATTTCAGCTCTGCGTAGCCATGAACAAGAAGGACTCTGCCACAGTGTATGGACTTTTAACGCTCCCTTCATTGGTGGAGTGTGTAATTGCGATCGCTCAGACTGTATAGCCATGCGTTGCACTGTAACCCAGGGAATTCCCGTTATGTTCCGAGCAGAGTATGTTGCTGCTGTTGATCCCGACCAGTGCAACGGCTGCCGGCAATGCATGCGTGTCTGTCAATTTGGAGCCATTTCTTACAGCGCCTCGAACAAAAAGGCCGTTATCGATAAAAAGCGGTGCTATGGCTGCGGGATTTGCCGTTCCGTCTGCCAGAAGGATGCTATCCGTCTTGAGGAACGAAGCAAAGTTCCCGCAGCGGCAAATCTCTGGTAGAAGGCACGAAAAAAGACATGCATGTTAGTACAGGTGTCGGGACAAGAGGCTCCCCTTAGGCTTTTACAATCTTATTTCTGCCTTTCTTAACGGATGCGGTCGCATTGCGGGTATCAATAACCAGGCCGGAGTTTTGTACAATCCAGTCATAATCATAGTCACTATGATTTGTCGATATCAAGACAGCATCATATTTTTTCAGCATAGCAGTTGAAAGTGGTTTACTTTTCATCTGTAAATCATATCGTCTCTGCTTGTGTGTTGCCGGGATGTAAGGATCGTTATAATCTACTTTTGCACCTTTTTTCTTTAGTAGCTCTATCAATTCTAATGATGGTGATTCCCGGACATCATCAATGTCGGGCTTATATGCGAGGCCCAGAATAAGAATCTTTGAGCCATTGAGACTTTTCCTGCGTTTATTGAGTGCGTCCATTGTCCGGATTATTACATAGTGCGGCATATCGGTGTTGATTTGGCCGGCCAGCTCAATGAAGCGCGTTGGCATGCCGAACTGGCGTGCCTTCCAGGTCAAGTAGAAAGGATCGATCGGAATGCAGTGTCCACCAAGACCAGGGCCGGGATAGAATGGGCTAAAACCAAAAGGTTTTGTACTGGCTGCTCGAATAACTTCCCAAACATCAATTCCCATACGGTCAAAGACCATCTTCAATTCATTGACCATTGCGATGTTAATACAGCGGTAAACGTTTTCAAGGATTTTCGTTGCCTCGGCTGCCTCAACAGAGGAAACTGGTATTACAGTCTCTATTGCCAGTTCGTACACCATTTTTGCTATTTCACGACACTTACCGGTAAGACCGCCGATGACTTTGGGAATCGTGCGTGTGGTGAAATATTTATTGCCGGGGTCCTCACGTTCGGGAGAATAGGCAAGGTGGAAATCCCTGCCGGCTTTTAAGCCGCTTGTTTCCAGAATCGGTGCCATCAGTTCCCGGGTTGTTCCCGGATAAGTAGTACTTTCAAGCGTAACAAGCTGGCCTGGCTGTAGGTATTTTGCAATAGTCCGGCAGGAACCTATAACATACTTCATATCCGGTTCGCGGTTGTCAGTCAGAGGTGTGGGTACACAGATAAGCAGAGCATCGACGTTTTTAATGCGTGACATGCGGGTTGTAGATGTAAACTTCTTTGAATTGACCATCTTTTTGACTTCGGCGTGTGGGACATTTTTAATGATGCTCTTGCCGGAATTCAGGACGTTCACCTTTCGTTCATCAATGTCAAAGCCAATAATTCTTATTCCGGCATTCGCAAATTCACGAGCGAGCGGCAGACCAACATAGCCAAGACCAAGAATTCCAATCCTGACTGTTTTATCTTCGATTTTTCTTTTCCAGTCTTTCATTAAGAGAAACTCCATGATCAGAGCCGAGACGGTTGGCTCCAATTACTGATTGTTTAATTGAATAAAATCGTAAGAATCTTTATTGCTGGATACTTTTGTTGATAAGTATATTGGATTTAATTTAGAATGCAAGAGCTGAAAAATGCTTGTTAATCTTCTTTTTCCTTTGACTTCAGGATATCTTTTAAACCTTCCGTAATTCCCTTACCTACATCTTCTACACCTTTGATGACTTCTGTGCCGGCATCTTTTCCAGCTTCTGTTGCCCCTTTGCCGATATCTGTGCCGGCTTCCAGTATCTTTGTGCCTGTGTCAACCAGAACTCCTGATAAAGCTCCAACTTTTTTCAGCTCAGATACAAGAGAACCTAACATCTCTTCCGGCAGTATGTCAGCTCCTTGTTTAGCAATCCCGCCTGCAATAGCCAGCAGGATCGTACGGGTTAGTGCGACAGTATCGAGATTATTATCATTTCCCAAATTGGTCAGCTTAATCGGGCCAAGTTTAAGAGGTATCGTATCAACTTTGCCGGGCACAGGCAGTAATTTTACGTTTACCTCTGCATTCGTGATTTCGAGGCTATCTATATGCAGCTTTTTTCCAGTTGACTCCGATGTCTCACTCTCCTTTGCGGGAAGCTCTTTTATTATGTCCTGTAGATTGTTACTGGAGATTCCTCTTTGTTCAAGGACTATTTTAACACCATCCAGTTTTATGTCTTTGATATTGACGACATCACTCAGAAGAGATTTTGTCTCAACTGTAATATTGGCCTGACTTAATTCAAGCAGTTTGTCATGTTTATAGCCGGGGGGATTGTTGATCATAAGATTCTGAAAGCCAAGTCTGCCACGCAGGAGAGAAAGATCAACTTCGCGTACACTCACCCCCACGTTAAGGGCTTTGGTTCCTGCTGATTCGATTGCAATTCTCAGGGCACTGTTGGCAAACAAACCAATGGCGACCAAAGCCACAATAACTAAGACAAAAATTACCACAAAACCAACATAAAGGATTCTAAACGGCTTTTTCAATTTTCAAACACCTCCAATTTCAATATTCTCATACGTTTTAATAAATATGTTTTGTTTAGTCATTGTCTTTAACCGGCAATGTTCCGGTATTCAACTCAGTCGTATCGGAGATATGAACATCAACCTTCTTAGAAGCTATAGCCCAATCCTAAAAAGTACTTCACATCAGTTTTGTGCGCACCAATTGCCGGCGTGGCATCATAATCCATGATCGTTTTGAAGTTCACAAACATCGCCTTAGTGAAATCGGCACGAAGCTCCGCCGTAGTTGTAAGGTAATAGTTCGAAGGTTTTTCAAGGGCTGGATAGTATGTCAGCTCATGTATGAACGAAAGATTCTTCCTGAGCTTTTTATCGAAGTTATAGCCAAGCTGGGCCGAAATTTCACTGTTGCTGTCAGTCTGGTTATCAAATTTTTCGTAAAGGGAAGCTAAGCCAAGCTCGGTTGAAAAATTCATATTCTCCGACTCTATCCATTGATAGCCTGAGCCGATGCCGACGGTCACCCGCCGATCCAGCTCGGCAACGGCGTCTTTTTCGTATCGGCCGTCCAGATAGCCATACATCTTTTTCGAGAAGAAGTAATCGTATTTGGCTTTTGCCTTCCACCAATCTTCAATTGTTACCTCTTCACCTGTATCCGGATCATCCTGTTTTGCCTTGGCATAATCTGCACTCAGGATGGTTCGATCTTTTTCTGTGCGTTTTTTAAGGTTGGCACTTCCGGTAATGCTTTCAGTCTTTGTGTTACCATGTGTAGAAGTGATTCCGGCAGAAATATTTCCTGTCCATTTTGGGATAGGTTTTACCGGAGGGTTGATTGAGACGATATTGCCCACGGTAAATTCCTGGGCTTTGATTGTCTCATCGCCTTCGATAGAAAAACGCCCGGCCTCGGAACTGGATAATTTTTGCTTAAAACCAGTGCCATCTTTAAGGTTGACTGTGATCGGATCTTCGCTGCTGAGAGTCTGGATATTTGATAGTTCCACAGTTACTTCACCTGCAGCATCTGATTTGATAACTAATTTTCCGTCGGCAAGATGAAGAATTTTGCCGGTCAGACGATCTCCATTCTTAAAGTGAATTTCATCTCCATAGCTTAACTGAGCAAATAGCATTAGAGACACTAATAAAATCAATACTTTGCAACGCATTGTAAACTCCTTTCAATTCAATCCATAAAAAAACAATCGCGAAACCAAATGTGCAACACAGATAGTACCGGCACATTTTATCATAGTTCTTTATGCAACTTCGCTTTTCATATGTACATCACGCTGTGGATAAGGTATTGTGATGCCGTTTTTATCAAGAGCGAGCTTTATTCCTTCGGTTAAATCGAAACGAACACTCCAGTAGTCTGCGGCGTTAACCCAGGGCCGCACAACAAAATTAACGCTGCTGTCTCCGAGATCCGAAACTGCTACAGTCGTTGCGGGTTCTTCGAGAATTCTGTTGTTACCGGCAAGAACTTTCTCTATTACCTGCTGAGTCTTTTTCAGGTCATCTTCATAGGATACACCTATTACCAAATCGATACGCCTGGTGCCGTTCACTGTGAAATTCATGATATTGCTGCCCGTGACCTGTCCGTTAGGAATAATGATCCGAACATTATCCGGTGAATTGAGGACCGTATTAAATATCCGGACTTCTTTGACAGTTCCCATCTTACCGCCTGCTTCGATAAAGTCACCAACTTTGAAGGGTTTGAAAATAATCAGCATAATACCTGCCGCTAAATTGGATAAAGAGCCCTGTAGGGCAAACCCAATTGCTAAGCCGGCAGCACCAATAACAACGACAAAATTGCCCACGGGCACTCCCAATTTTTGTAGCGCGGCAATGACAACAAACACCAGCAGTGCGATTTGGCACAGATGTTGAACGAAGCTTGTCAATGTGGGTTCTACTTTCGCTTTCGTCATCGCTTTGGCAACCAGATTCGAAATTACTTTTGCCAGCCATCGTCCAACGACAAAGATTATGACGGCGCCTACAACTTGCAGCCAGTAAGTTGCCATGTACTCATAAATTTTAGTTAAAAAAGCGTCCATAATATTTTCTCCTTAATTGTTTCTCACCTATCGATTCAGTGACATTAAGATTCCGCCATAATATCTCTCCAATATAAGTTAATGATTCACGGCTCGTAATTGTACATCAACTCTGCTGCCATATTCAAGTATTTCTCAAATGAAGTTACGCAGAAATGATGCTATTGTAGAATAAGGATTCCTAATAACAGGCAAAATCTTTTTGGTCATGGCATGGCTAAAAGAAAATGATGCTCATTGTGGCCATTGTTATCGGACTCATGGGTCTAATCAAGCCGAGTAATATTTATACCATAAAACAGAGGTTTGAATGAAGTAGGTAAGTTAACAAACGATTACCGCAGGAAATTTAAATTGCCCAGAAACGATGCAAAAGATATCCACTAAAAACGGGGAAAAAATAGGTACTTGGCAGCTATAGGCAGGTAATGGGCAGGGGCGGATTTGAACCGCCGACACACGGATTTTCAGTCCGTTGCTCTACCAACTGAGCTACCTGCCCGGATTAATCCTGTTCCGGCAACAAAAAAGGGATTCTAACAAAAAAAGACATCATTGCAAGAAAAATACACGATACTTTTATCATAGTATGCCTGTTGGTTATTTAGCAGAGTATATTAAGATTTTCAAACAAGACAAAACCAATGACTTTATAATGGTGCGTGGTTATGAACGATATTATCAAAACTGTGTCGAGGGCTCGACACGTTCAGGGCGGTTATAACGGTCAACAAGTTTTTGCGAATGCGTTTAATCCAAAGAGTGCAAGAGTGCCTGGCAGGAGACGATCGCCCTGGAAAGTCCATAGGTTACAGCAGAAATATCGCTTACCTCATTAGCAGTAAGCTTTTTTTCAGATGGGCGATAAACCAAAATAAAACCCGATAATGAGCAGCAAACGTCCAAAGGGATCGAGACGGCTGAGATTTTACTTAGCTCGACTAAATTACCCTGAAGACCCATTGCAAACATGTTCTCAATAGTGCACACTTTATTCGATGCACATATATTTTCTATCAACTCAGGACTGAAGCAATCCTCAAAATGCTGTTTTACAAAGGCGGTAGCCTGACTACTTTCGAACGTATGTAGTTCTAAGCTCTCTTCCTGACGTAAGAAGAAAGTTACATTCGCACCATCGGCTTGTTTTTTAATCAGTCCGGCAGCAGTGTATAAAAGATTGTTTAAGTCAACGGCTCCGATGATTGACTCGTAAAAATTTGTTATGAAACTAATGGTTTTCAGTTTTTTCACAAAGTCTCTTTGAGCTGCAATCAAGTCATTGCAAAGAATATCTATTTTTTTGGCCTGCTTTTTGCGCTCTTTATTCAGCTTTTTTATAAGCAGACGCAATCTTTTGTTTCTGTTTTTGTCGAGCACAGTTCCTCGCTTTTCTTGATAATTTGCTATAATTTGTAGTGTTTCCAGCGTTTTAAGTTCGGCTTAATAAAAGTGAGGCTTTAAGACTAACGGAATATTAAAGGAATCCGCACCAGGCGGCCCTATAAACAACCCATTATTAGTTATACAGCTATTGGCACTGGTTCGGAAATGCGAAAAGACTCCGATGGAAGATTACTGTTTCATTTTGGTTTTCGGACTTGTTGTTTGCAGGCTAATTGCATCCGGTTTTAGATATAAAGTCAAGGTGGATTGCCTGGATGTAATAAAATGCCGTTGGTTTTAAATTTATAGCATACAATATTACCGTACTCAAGCTGTAAAAGTGATGGGCTAAAAAGCAACGGTTATTGTTTGCGCTTTCGCATTACCTTTTGACTTTTTTGTATATTACAACCTCGCTCATCGAATCAGCGAAGGCTTTTAGCGGTTTTTTCATGACAGCGAGAGCTGGCTCGGTAATATCAAGGCTGCCACAGGTTGCCTTCCATAAATCAAACAACGTTATAACTTTGGCCCTTATCCTTATGCCACCAATTCTGCCGCGTTTACATTCCACGATACCATGCTTGCTAAGTGTTTGTACTACTTTCTGCAGGTATCCCACAGAGAAGTTCAGAGCTTTAGCAATTTCTCCAGCCTGGAGAAACTCGGTAGTATTTCTGTCCTTTAGGAAAAGAATTGTCTGGACAGACATTCCAAAATCCTGATTTATTCTCACGATTTTCTCCTCCTTCACTTAACGTTAAGCTGTCCATATCAGGCATCTGCTTAAAGAACTATTCCCCCCATAGGTTTTGGTATTAATTAGGATATAGAACCGAGTTAAAAAATTCATAAACATGCCCTAATTATATAAACCTATGTAGCTTTAATATCCATGGATAATGCCGAAATCCTATTGGTGACAAAAATACAAGAATTATCCTGAGATTGCAAGGATTTTTTATTTAAAAAACACGATTATGTGCTTAGGTTGTAAGTTCGGCTGTAGCAAGAACTTTTCTACAGGTGCAATGATTTCCTAAGTGACATAAAGCAAGTTTTGAAACATTGAATTTCATGGGAAGGGATCCGATTTCCACTTCGCCGTATCCGAGCGTTATATGCGGAAAAAAATTCTCGTAGCTTGACTTTTCGGGATAATTTTTAATCCATTGCAAAGTGGTCTTGCTGACAGCCTTATTGCTCAGGACCATATCAGCCGTCACTCCATAGCTAAAAAAATCTTCCAGTCTCTGCATAATCTGTTCATGAAATGACTGGAGCATCTCTGTTCTTTCTATCTGAAGAACTGAGACTTTTTCTCCAGATGCATTTGTGATCGTTTGGACACCAATAATATGTAAAATCCCGATAGAGTATTCTTTGGTGATTTTCTGTAGAATTATCTCAACATCGGCAATACGCCTTTGAACAATACAACCCATAGCTAAAGAAATGTGCGGCAGGCAGTTCTCCTTATCCAAAATAATTTTATTGGGATGTTGCTTCAATAGTTCTCTGTTAGCCTCGATGGCTATATCCATCACCTCTTCCGAGGGTATCAATACAGCATCGACTGCTATTTGTGCCATAGGTCTCTCACAGCTAATATTTTATGCAAAGGGCAGAGCTAAGAACCGCTTTAATGAACGGTACTCGAAGAATTTCCAGTATTCACATTGAGCCCAATTTATCGGCGAAGGTTCAAAACGATATAGTTTTTGTATTCAGTTGCTATAACTCAAGGCAGAAAATAATCATACATATATTAGTTTTCTGGGCAAGAACAAAGATCAAGTCTGTTCATAGGGCAAATAAATGTTCACGGTTGTTCCAATGCCAGGCTCACTTTCAATGTTCAGCGAGCCGTTGTTTAACTGTATGAGTCGTGCAGCGTAGGCAAGGCCCATCCCTCGTTTTCGCCCGGCCGGTCTTACTGAGAAGAACGGCCGTATTGCCTTTTGCAGAATCTGGGGGGCCATTCCACAGCCGCTGTCCGTGATTGATAATCTGACCATATCCGTTGTCGTGTCGGAACCGGCAGTAATTTGGATTGGCCCGATCTCATCGCTGTAAGATTCCACGGCATTGGATATAATATTCGCAATTGCAGATACAATCTGTGCTGAGTCTACGAAAACGCTCTCGATACCATCAGCAATATCTATTTGAGCATTAAGTTCTTCAATAATTGTCTTCCGGCCGGCCAACTGTGTAGCTTCTTCGATGATCTGGGCAATACTTATCTGGGCGGGCTTAGGCCGGGGTGGCTCGGCAAAACTCATCAGGTCATCAATAATCTCAGATGCCTTATTAGCGTTTTCATGAATCTGATCTAAGATTTGCTTCTTTTCCTGGTTTTTCTCGGCTTCAGCGAGCAATTGTGCTCGGCCGGATATCACAGCCAGAGGATTATTTAATTCATGTGCCGCACCACCTGCCATCTCGGCTAAAGCATTCATAGAGACCTCTGCCGGAATTGTTTGCCTTGACCGAGTAACAATGTCTTTAGATTCAAGTGAAGGTTCTTGTTCTATTGGGGTGCTGATCAACTGGGCAAAACGCTCTGCAAATTGCTGCTCTCTCCGTTGGGCCATAGCCATGCCTAAGACAGCTCCGGCAATCGAAGCAGATGTCCTGAAACTTTCCTCGAATAACTCTGTGTCGGACGGGTAATGAAGCTCGAAAGCAATCGCCCCGACCGCTCTGCCTCCGCAAAGCAGCGGTACCAACTTAGTTTGATTCGCGTCAAAGCTAATGTCTAATTGCTCAAACAACCATTCGATATGATCGTGAGCATTAACGATGGCAAAGTTGTTTGTTAGCGCTTTAGGGATGACAGATATTTCCTCATGTGTGTTTAAGGACACTATTTGGCTTTGAGCAAGGTTTTCTACAATCACTGCTTCGAAAATTTGCGAGCCGATCGGAGGAACCAAAAACAGACATATCCTGCCTGTTTGATAAAACCTTTGCCAGCGAGTAGCCAGGTGCTCTGCCAGATCGAGAACTGCGGTTGTCATATTTATGTTGAGCAGGAGGTCTTTTGTAAAATCGAGGTGGCTTGAAGCGCTTTGTAATCGTCGATTTTCATTAGACAGTTCTGTGTCACGTCGAGCAAACTGTACAGCAGCATCGTGAACAACTTCGCAATACTTGAGATGGGCTTTAGGTAAATCCAAACCTAAAACTTTGGATTTTTGTTCCACTTTGGCATTTAGATTCTGACGGATTTGTTGTAGTTGCTCGGAGCTTATTGTAAGCCCCTGGGCTATTGGCTCCGTCCGTTCCGGCATATCGAAGCTGCCGGACCAACCGGTGCCGGATTGACGTGCTGTCAAATCTGCCAACTGAATGACTGCAGCTATCCTTGCTTCAGGCATATTACGAGAGATTGTCAAGGTCTGGCTGTGGTGCAGCCAAATGGCAAGTGTAATTAAATTTGGTAATTGCCACTTTTGTGCCAGATGTTTGCCTATGATAGTATGGTCTGTTCCGAGATGTTTTTGCTCAATCGTTTGAGTACATTGCCCAGTTGATTCTGCTTCTTCGAGGATACGGGCAAAACTTCTTGGCATCGTCTCATCCATCGCAAGTTTTCCGATATCGTGCAATAAACCGGCACAGTAAGCTAATTGCGGGTCCATTTGAGGCGATGCCAGTTCAGCAATTTCTTTAGCGCAACAAGCTACGGCAAGACTGTGAAGAAGCAGCCCTTTTTTAGTAGAGATATTGTAATCGTTGGGACTGTTGTTTTGGCCGAAGGTTTGAGAAATCCTGATTGATAATATAGCATTACGAACCTCATCAGCAGGCAACTTATCGAGTGCTTTACCAAGTGAAAATCTGCCGTCGGGTAAACTCACACTACTACGGCTAATAAGTGAAAGAATTCTCGATGTAAGGGCCGGATCGGATTCAATAATATCAATCAGGGCCGAAGGTTGAAATTGACTTTGTAAAAGCTTGGGCAGAAATTGTGCGGCAATGCAGTCAAGAGTTGAAAGAGAATCAAGCCGACTGATAGCATGCTCGACCTGCTGAGAAGCGGTTGCGGCATTTTTTTGATTGTCCGGCATATAGTTGTCTCAGTTTATTGGTCCGCCTGGTTTCAAATAGCCTCACACCCATTCGTTTTACACGCACCTGTGCATGGCTACAATAGGTGTGGGCAAAGACGAAATAGTGGTGCACCGTTTTTACTTCATCTGTAGCATTATGGTGATTTTGCCGGTAAGCTCAGCAATATCAAACGGTTTTCTTATAAAATCTTCGGCGCCGGATTTGAGCAGTTGTGTGATCTCATCCTGTTTTACGACACCGCTTACGATAATAATTTTTATGTTCTCGAATTCGGGGTTCCTTTTGATCGTCTGGCAAACAACATTTCCATTGACGTCTGGCAGCATATAGTCAAGCAAAATCAATTCAGGTCGAAACTGCTGAGTTACCATTCCGGCCTCGTAGCCGCTTGATGCTGTTTTCATTTCAAATCTTCCGTCTCTCTCGAGGACATCTACCATTAGCTCAACGATTTCAACATCGTCGTCAACGATAAGTATTTTTTTCTTGCCGGACTCGATTGCATCAAGCGGAATTTTGTTTTCCCTCATAAACTTGACCAGACTCTGGCGAGGAATCCTGCGAAATCTTGAGCCTGGAACGCGGAATCCCTCCAGCCGACCGGAATCGAAGCAACGGATAATGGTTTGCTGGCTTACTCTGCAGATTTCCGCAGCTTCCCCCGTGGTAAATAAATCCTTCATTTTATCCAATCCTTTTCTTTAACCAAATCCTTTTGATTTAACCCCCTGCCAAGTTACCTTCTTGGCCTAATTTAACT
>CAZFOQ010000130.1:0-11153 GCA_964520535.1 uncultured Pirellulales bacterium
GTTAACCCTATCGGCAAAAAGACCTAACAGACTTTATTGCACGGACATAGTACTACATGCCTCCGACTTCGTCTACCACGCGCCGGGCAATCCCAAACCCGGGACGCGTGAAGAATTTGAGCAAGGTGCTCGCATGCTCCACGCTGCCTTCCCCGACTGGCGTCATACGATAGAGGATATGATAGCCGAGGGTGACAAAGTAGTCGCACGTATGACCGTCCAGGGAACGCATAAGGGGGACTTTCTTGGGGTCCCCGCGTCGGGCAAAGAAGTCGTGTTCACAAACATATGTATATTCCGAATCACCAGCGGCAAAATTATGGAATCATGGCAAGAAATCGACATGATGAGTGTGATGCAGCAACTCGGCGTTATGCCGTCGGGTGAGTAACCGGTTTAACTTGCCCTATAAATAGCGAAGTTGCACAGTTGATCAGAGATTAGTTGTTGGACTCAAGACAACAGACTAAAGACCAACGACTAACAACTAAATACCAAATACTAACGACTAAACTTGATTCTCGATGGCAGCTATTTTTCGGCTGACTCGCGATAAGGCTTGCCGGCCCTGTAAAGCTTCAGGCGGGACTCCAGCGTCTCTGTGGAGGTTTTAGGATTTCTCCGGACGATTTCTATGGCCTGCATAATCGTTTTCTCGGCCTGGTCGAATTTACCTACCTCCGCATAAGCGGCCGCCAGAGTTTCCAGCAAGGGGGGCGATCCGAAAGCAGTAGCCTTGCACACCAGCTCGGCCAACCGGACGGCCCGCGGACCATCGCGGTGTGTCGATTCAGGAGAGGTCGCCAGCAGCCAAGCCAGATTGTTGGCAACAGTCACATCTCCAGGTTTAGCCGCATATGCAGCCTTAAGGTGAGATAAGGCCTCACCGTACTGACCGTTGCTGCTGAGCAGCGCCCCCAGCAGGCCGCGAATTATTGGATTGTTGGGGCTAAGCATGGCGGCCTTGCGCACATAGGGAATCGCTTCCTTCTCCCCATCGATTCGGGCCAGGCACGAGGCCAACAAGTACAACGATTCAACGTGGTCCGGCTGTTCGTTTAGGGCCTTGTGAAATTCCTGGATGGCTTTTGCGTAGTCGTGACGTTGCTCGAGAAGGACCCCGGCGCGGTAGTGGGTGTAGTAGTCTGCAAACTTCTGTTGAATCTCGGCGAACTGCTCCGGTCGAACGTTGACAAATTCCGGGATGTTCGCTGCGCGGTCCGCAAAAGTAAAATGCTCCAGAAGCACCGCAGGCGTATCGTTACCATCGCCGTCGACATGGGTCAGCCAAAGCTGCGTAAATGGGCCGCCAGCTTTGGAGGCGAAGACCAGCCACCTGCCGTTGGGGGACCAACAGTGCCAGGAGTTCATCTTTTCGGGAAAGTTGCATCGCATCTCTTTCGGTGTGCCGCCGGCCGACGGCATTATGTAGAGCGTACTGTCAGGGCGAAGCAGCATGAACGAATCGCTCTGGCAGAATACAATCCACTTACCGTCGGGAGAGTATCGCGGGAAGTAATTGCTCTTTCCATTGTTGGACGCCCCTGGCAGCGGCGCGGGCTCGCCGCCTTTGCCGTCGTTGAAAGGTATGCGGTAGATATCATAGCGGAACTTTTTGCCGCCTTCGAAGAACTCAGAGACTTCCTCTCGCGTGACCAGTGCAGAGGTGGGATCTTTGAGGTTGGGTAGTTTATAGCATTTGCTGCGTGCAAAGAGAATGGTCTTGCCATCGGGACTCCAGACGGGATTACTTTGGACGTACCGGCGGTCGTCGGCACCAGCAAGCGGAAAGAACTCCTTTGTCTGTCGGTCGTAAACCACCAGGATACCCGTGACAGGGAAGAACCGCTGGGAGTAGTACAGGTCCTCCACCGGCGAGAAGACGGAGCGGTCCTTAACTGTACTGATGACATAGCGTCCGTCAGGTGATATCTGGGACAGCAGCCCGAAGGTCGGTTCGCCATCTTCACTGCGGTAATCGCTCCAGGAGATCACACTGTCCTTTTCCAGAACGGTTTGTGGCTCAATCTCCGCGATAACGTAGGAGCCTTTGTCGCTTCCATAGTCAACGTCCATCGCCAGGGTTTTGCCATCGGGGGTGAAAGAATGGCAATTGCCACAGACTTTCATGTCAGTCAACAGCGTGGACGGCTTATACGAAGAGACATCCCCCAGACACCAGCGAATAGATTCGAGATTTGTCAGTACGTGTGAAAACGGCAACGGCACGTCGCGATAGAAGATCGGCGCCGCCACAGGGTTTTTTGATGTGCTGATTCTTACTTGCCCTCGCGAGAGGCATTGGTTGGGTTTTTCACAGTTTAAGCCTACGATCGTGACAGTCACAGCTTGCACGGATGACAGGTTTTTGATCTGCCTCCAGGTATCCGGGCTCGGCATCCATCGACGTGGCCGGACCGGTGGCTCCGGCGGTTTGTAGGCCGCTGCGGGTTTTGAGGCGGTCCTGGGATCGCTGTCGCGTGCCGGTGGCGGAGTCGCCCCTCGTGTGAGGACGTAAAGATGGTCCCGGCCATCGCCGGAGACCACGTCTATCAACCATGTATCGGCCTTAGCAGCCGTATCGCTCCAGACAAATGTCGGAGCTGCCATATCCGGCGGAAAAACGGCCTCGTCCAGGGGGTAGTCGACCTTAAGCGATAGCAGGTCTTCGCTCATCGAAGCAGCCTTGATGGCCTGAACGACAGCTTTTTGTAGTCTCTGGTCGGAAGATGACTGCACAGGTGCTGATGGGACAAAGACTACCTCATTCATCTGGCCAAGAAGGGCATGAGTCGCCGGATGGGTCGGGCCAACCAATACTCCAAACACTATCACAACAATAAAGGCAACTCGCATACTCAGGTCTCCTAATCCTTAACTATCCAGAGAATCTGTTGAATTATTCGGTGTAAATCCCAGCATGCTTTAGAAACGGCATGTACAAAATTGGCATATCCTTTTGCGCAATGCCTCAGCAAAGTATAAAAGCCCAATCTATTCTAAAAGATAAAGGGTTGCAAGCTTGCACCTGCAACCCTTATCATCATCCATCTAACAAGTGTTCTGAAGGTTATACTGTTCTGCGTATTCTTAGCCAGGCCACAACGGCTGTACCAAGACCACCCAGAACAATAGCAGCCGGCACAGGTATAACTCCAGCGCCAATCGGAGTACCGGGTTGGTCCTCATACGCCCATCCATTAAAAGTGACGCTATGGGTGCTTGTGCCAATGTTCGATTGGCCTGACATGAACAGGCAACCAAAACTGCCGTTATCCATCAGAAGACCAATATAGCCACCATCTTCGCCAAATTGGCCGGAACCGTAAAGATAAGCCCAATTGACCATGGAAGAAGTTGGGCCAATTATGTCTCCAAATGCCAAGTTCGACGCCCAGGGCAAGCCAGATGCCATGTCTAAAAATCCAACTATCCCACCCGTTGTGGTCATACCTACCGGGGTCATACCCACCGGGGTCATAGCCATTGTGGCCATACTCATTGGCGCGTAGATAATCAAGCGGGTTCCCATCGTTCCCATCATTCCCATTGGTGCCATCGTCTGATACCACCATAGCTCGACCCTAAAGTCGTCCCAATGCTCGGCCTGACCGGCAACGTTAATAGTCATGGACGACATTGTTTGCATAGGACCTAATGTAAGCGAGACATTCTGGGAGCCCGAATAGACAACGGCTGCAAAGGTCGGACATGAGATCGCAAGAATGAATACAATGGATAGCAATAGTTGCTTTTTCATCGCCTCCTCCTCGAAAAACTATGCTGAGGCTTCTTTGCTCTTGACCTTTCAACATAATAACTTAAAATGTTATAAGACATATCTCAAAGTTGTCAAGGGAAAAAATCTCATAATTTGGATTTTTTTGAGGTTATTTCGGAGGAGATTAAATTCGAGGCGCCTCCTCCGAATGACGATGTAAGGAGAAGTTCATAAATCATAACCGCTCGAATACGAATGGAAAAGCTGGTGTTTCCCGTCAGCAGAAGTGGCAAAGGATAAATTGGATGAAACCGCCAGAGATTACCCAAAAACTATCCTCATCAGGCCGGAACTCGATATATCGCCGAAGCTGCACTACCTTCTGGGAATGAACTATGTCTAAGCAGACCAGTCCGGTGAACAAGGAGCTATTGCTTATTGGATGTAAGGATAATAAGAGAGGAAATGAGTATTAACCTAAACACATGCAGCGTTGAATCCCCTATGGCGACTGAAGTCTATATTTCAGTATCGCCCAGGGAAGATGTGCCGCTACAGGATCAGGCGCGGGAGATATTTTCCGGTATCCGCGACATACTCTGTTCAAAAAAGGCGTATATCCTTCAGGAGCGTGTTTTTGCCACACAAACAGCAATGGAAACACTCTGCCGGACACGGATCCAGACCTACGGCAAGCTTGATGATGGAGTTGCTCCAAGTTTTTTAATAGCCAAAGAAGGATTGTCCGGCCAAATCGCCGGCGTGCAGATCCATGCCGTCAGCAGTAACAGTCGTCCGGAAGTAATCGAGCTGGAAGGTAATCTTTGCGGACGAATTCTTCACTTGCCCGCCCAGACATTTCTTACACTTTCCTGCATATCTGATCAGCAGCACAGGCAGGCAACTGCACAAGCCGGGGCTATAATGGAAAAAGCCGAAGCTGCACTGAAGAAATTTGGAGCCGATTTCCTATCGGTGCCGCGTACATGGATGTGGCTAAAAGATATTATTTCGTGGTACGACCAATTCAATCACGTCAGAAATAAGTTTTTCACCAAACGGAGCCTTATCGGACCCGGAACCAAACAATCAATGCCTGCCAGCACAGGCATTGGGCTTGAACCTGTTAATGGCGGCAACTGTGCGATGGATCTGATAGCGGTCATCGAGCCGACTGACTGCATACAGTTTTTTCAGGCAGCGGGAAAACAGCGCTGTGCGCTGGAGTATGACTCAGCCTTCTCACGGAGCGCTCGCAGCATTATGCCGGCCGGGGAGACAGTATTTGTTTCCGGAACAGCTTCTATAGATACCGACGGAGCTACCACACACATCGGCGATGCATCGGGCCAGATAAATACAACTATGGAAAATGTTCGCGCCGTACTCAGGGACATGCATTGTGTCGATGAGGATGTAGTGCAGGTGGTTGCCTACTGCAAAACAAACGAGGTCGAAGAGATATTCAAAGCTCGCAAGGGCGCTCTTCCCTGGCCCTGGCTGAC
This sequence comes from uncultured Pirellulales bacterium, assembly GCA_964520535.1. Taxonomy (GTDB): domain Bacteria; phylum Planctomycetota; class Phycisphaerae; order Sedimentisphaerales; family Anaerobacaceae; genus JAFGPS01. The sequence continues at coordinate 5,227 of CAZFOQ010000130.1, forward strand.
TGTGGTTTGCGACATTTGCCGCCCCGATCTGCTATTCGAAATAGAAGCCACAGCCATGCCCAGACAAAGAGCAAACTCGGCATGAGAATGCAGAACTGCCGCCGCTCGAAGCAGTCGATTTGATTATATCACAAGTATCCGAATCATCCAAACTTTTAAGTTTTAGAATTAGGGCCGTTGCCGGAATGCCGGCGGGAAATATATTTTTTATGGCGAAATTAAAGTTATGAACCTATTTCGAGAAAAATCGTAAAGGCTATCAAATTTATATGTATTTATGGTTAAGAACAAAAGATTTGGCCGTTTCAGCACTCGATCAGACATCCTTATAAACCTTTGTTGGGGTCGTTTTAAAGGGAATAAGAATATGTGGGAAGCAGAAAAAGAATTCGAGCTTTATGAAGAAGTCCAGGATTACGAGTTAGAAGATGATGGCACCGACGATTTTGCCGACCTGGAATTGAATCCATCTGCCAACAAAGATGAAGATGGTCTTGAATACGAAGACGATTTATACGACGAAGAAGACCGGGATTAGCAGAAAAATCCGCCGAATGAACACGTCCTTAGCGGTATCGAAGGATCGTATGGGATAAATATTCTGGATTCTTGATTCCGGATACTTGTATCTCGATCATCGTTTAGCTTCAAGCCAATCGTTAATGGTTAAACTTACTAATCCATTCACCCATTTCTTAACGGCTCGTCGTTATATGCCGAATATGCCGAATATCTGTTAAATCCAGAAAAACCGTTACATCTGGCATCGCTGACGGCACTTATTTATAGCCTTTAGATGATCGATTTGAAAAAGGATAATTATAAATCTCCATTTAAGCCCTTGTTTTGTCCTCTCCATCTCCTCCGCAAAACAGGGGCTATTTATAAATAGGGAACATGATTAGGTTTTTGTGGGTATGCACCACCCCCACTATAGGATTAAAGATTAAACATGGATGTAGTTTTTATGTGGGGATGGGCAGGTCGAGTTCAGCAAGGACCTTTTTCATATCCTCCCAGACCCTTCTGCGGTTTTCCTGCGAATAATTTCGCAGCAGATAAGCAGTGTGATATGTGGCCATTAGTTTAATGGGTGGTCGGCCGATGCCGGCATAGTATTCCTGGAAATGGCCGCGCAATTGACCTATCGATTTTGTGGTGTTCAACAGCGTCCGGGCTGCATGCGCGCCCAGGGCAACAATAACTTCCGGCTCAATGATTTCGATCTGCTTTTGAAGATAGGGCAGGCAGCTAATGATTTCCTCGGCGCGAGGATCACGATTTTCCGGCGGGCGGCATTTGAGGATATTGCCGATATAGACATCGCTTCGCTTGAGGCCGCAGGCGACAATGACTTTGTCCAAAAGCTGGCCGGCCCTGCCGACAAAAGGTCTGCCCTGGGCATCTTCATCGGCTCCGGGTGCTTCGCCGATGAACATAATTCGGGCGTTCGGATTACCTTCGCCGGGCACTGCGTTGGTTCGCAGCGAGCCTAAGTCGCATTGACGGCATTGGCTTACCTGCTCGGCGATTTTTTCCAGCTCTTTTGCCTTCTCGGCGACGGCCATAGGATCCTCCTGCTGTTGTGGTTCCTGAGGCTGTTGAGTTTTACCCTTGACGGCAAAACCGGAGAAAAACTGTTCCATCTCAAGATGCTGACGAACCACTTTACTTATATCCACATCTTTGTCCATCGCGGCAGATTATAAACATAAAATCGGCGTGAAACAATAAAAAAAAACAACCAACCCAGCACAGGAACTGGGGGCTAAATAATTTAAGAAATCAAGCGTCGATGCAGATGACTTGCTGAGAGGTCAAATCGCTAATGATGCGCAGCTTCTGATCTTTGAATCTATAGAGCTTGACCACGTCTGCATACTTGCCGCTTTCGGGCAGAATCTCAGCCAGCTCATTGGGCATCCGGTCGAGTTTGGCGATATTGAAAATCGTGTTGGGCTTTCCCGGGAAGAGAGCGACATAGAAAATGTCCGACTCAACCAAATCCTGGAAGAAGTGCGTTCCAAAGGAAAGCTCCGGTATCAAATTCGCTCCCTCATATGCTATCTCGGCAAGCACGGTGACATTGTTGATTTCATGAAAACCGACAGGAACTCCCAGGCTCGGCGTGCTTGTCCCCCACCTGCCAGGGCCCAGAAGAATGGTCGGTTCAGTTTCTTTGTCGGTTATTTGCTTGTTGAGTTTGCCGATCAGCCTGGCGATGTCGTACTTACCGGAAAGAGGCAAATCGATATAGGCCTGCGGCTCAACATATATAAGCCTTTTGATATCCTGATTAATACTGCCGCCCATAAAGTAACCATCGCATTTGAACAAAATCTTATCCGCTTCCGGCTGCTCGGGCATTTTCACGCTCCCCTTTTCGCCTCTGGTCTGGAGCGGCCGGCACTGCAGCAGGTTTATCACGGGCTTTTTATCCTGTGTGAAATTTACAGTATATTCGATATCAACCGGATATTGATAGTGGTCTTCCAGAGTCCTGAGTATATTCCGCATAATCTCAACGAAGGAAGTCTCAGTCAGAAGCTTTTCGAATGTAAGCAGCCAATATTCCATACCGGTTATGCCCTGCCGGCGGGTTTGTCTTACCATCTGATAATCCCTGACCGCAACCATATCCAGGTTGATATTATGTTTTACGACTGCAAGCTCTCGAAAAGGAACCGTTCTCAAGGCATTCTCTCCGGTGTCAAGCAGGTCCACGCGATGCTGCGAGTATTTCCGAATGTCATCCACGCCGGACACCGGCCTTACCAGAGGCTGGTCGAGAGCAATGATTCTCGGGTAATCGTCCTCCACACGATTGACCGCCCTTGTGCCCAGCCCGAAGACCAACCTTAGCATCCCCGCCTTCGGGTCAAGGTCGGGCTTCCAGACAAAAGCATTGTGTGACATTCCCACTCCGGCCAAATCCGGGAAGAAGTAGCTGTTGCGATAGGACCCGGAGACACGCTGCACCAATAAGGCCATCTGCTCATCCCGCTGATCGAGTCCTCTCTGCAGGCGATATGTCAATGCGTCCTCGCTCATCGTACTGGCATAGACCATTCGCACCGCCTCCTCGAAGCTGGCATATCGTTCTTCGGGGCTGCCCTGATTGACGCAAAATAAACTCTCGTACTTGCCGGCAAAGGCATTGCCAAAGGCATCTTCCAGCAGGGAGCTTGAACGAACAATAATCGGCGATTGTCCGAAATACTCAATCATTTCCTGGAACTGTTCACGTATCTGGTCGGGGAATCGGCCGGTTAATAATCTTTCCCGCAGTTCCCCCGCCGCTTCGAAATATCCCTCTTTGGTCTTCTGCTCAACCCGGAGCTTCCACCAGCCATTCTCAACAAGATACGTGTAGAAAACATCCGAGCCGACATAAAATGAGTCATGCGGTTCAAGGTGTTTTTTGATATCAAACTCATCCTTTGAGACAATTTTATTTGCCAGGAGCATTCCAACGGCCTTACCGCCGATGAAACCCGTTCCGATCAGCCGGTTTTTAATTGTCTGCAAATCTTCAAGTGTAAAATGCCGCTTGACCAGTGACAGCATTCTCTCATCCCGGCCAATCATGATCCTGCAGAGCCGGTCAAGGGTCTGATCTTTATCCTGTTCCGTGGCATCCCACTGCTTTGACAACTCCGTTGCCTGTAAAAACAGCTTATCCCAGTAGTCAAGTGCCCTTTCGGCAGGTTGCACACCACGTTCGGAGATGTGAGCAAGAAGCTTGGTCGCATCTACGCTGCTTGTAATCGGCACAAATTCACCGTCCTCCTGCAGATGGGGAAGGAACATCGTAGGTGAGTATCGTTTCCAGACTTTCAAAGGATGCAGGCAATACCTGCCTTCAAGGTTGTAAAGATCCAGCAGAAGCTGCGTGGTCTCGCGGATACGAGCTATCGTCTTAAACGAGTGACGATTACGTAAAAGTGCAAAATATGCAATGGTGTCAAGCTCGAACAAAAACGGGCAGGTGACCATGAAAAAGTTACCAATCATCAAATCGGTAGCCCAGGCATCCAGCAGAAACGACAGACAGTCAAAAACGTAATAGGCTTCTTTACCCTGCCCGGCAATAATCTCATGAACCTGTGTCGTAAATGTCTCAAAGCCACTAACGGCATCGAGCTCGTACATTATTATTCCGTCACCAGGTTTTACCAGAGGTTTATGTTCAGCAAACCGAACATAGACTACCCGGCGAGCCTGCTGCTTAGCTCGTTCGACGTAGGGCTTTACAAAAGCGGCAAAATCGTCGATGCCATCTACCTGCCAGACTACGTTGTCGCCTCTTTTTAAGCCGGTAAAAACGGCGTCCAGACTGTCAATTCCTGTGCTTGCCCACCCAGGCATAATTCAATCTCTTTAATTTATTATCCTGATTATGAAAACAGCCATTATTTCCGTGCTTAGTGCAACCATTATAAAAGGGCAGAACCTTATAAACAAACAGGTTCCGCCCTTTTTTGTCTAACACATCACACATCAACAAATAATGTTGCACATAACCGAACTGCAAACACAGTCAGCAGTTCAAGACTTACTAAGCTTATCGCCCTGCTCGATTTATATTACACAACTCCCTGGTCGAGCATGGCGTCAGCCACTTTCACGAATCCGGCAATATTTGCACCCATTACAAGATTGCCGGATTGTCCATATTCCTCGGCTGCGTCATAGCACTGCTTATGAATAGCAATCATAATATTGTGCAATTTTTCGTCCACTTCCTGGCGAGACCATGACATCATCATGGCATTCTGTGACATCTCCAGTCCTGAAGTCGCTACACCGCCGGCATTCGCAGCCTTGGCCGGGCCGTAAAGTATCTTCTTTTCGAGATATTGCTCGATCGCTTCGGGGGTACTTGGCATGTTGGCACCCTCTGCGACAAGCATACATCCGTTCTTGAGCAATGTTTTAGCATCATCTTCATTAATCTCGTTCTGCGTTGCACTGGGAAATGCACAGTCGCATTTGATACCCCAGGGCCGCTCACCTTTAAGATATTCGACTCCATATTTATCGGCATATTCTTTGATGCGTCCGCGCCGGACATTCTTGAGTTCCAGAACAAAGGCGAGCTTCTCGGCATCAACTCCATCAGGGTCATAGATTGCGCCATTCGAATCAGACAGGGTTACAGCCTTTGCGCCCATCTGATTGAGTTTTTCCACGGTGTATTGGGCCACATTTCCTGAGCCGGAAACGGTACAGATTTTACCCTCGAAGCTCTCCCCTCGAGTCTTGAGCATCTCTTCGGCAAAATACACACAGCCGTATCCGGTCGCTTCCGGACGAATCAATGAACCACCCCAGTTCAGGGCTTTTCCGGTTAAAACGCCGGTAAACTCATTCCGAAGACGCTTGTATTGACCGAACATAAAACCGATTTCACGTCCGCCAACACCGATATCACCGGCGGGGACATCCGTATTCGGGCCAATGTGACGTAACAATTCGGTCATAAAGCTCTGGCAGAAGCGCATCACTTCATTATCGCTTTTACCCTTTGGGTCAAAGTCCGAACCGCCCTTACCACCACCCATAGGCAGAGTAGTCAGAGAATTCTTAAATATCTGTTCAAAACCAAGAAACTTCAGGATGCTTGCATTGACCGTAGGATGGAATCTGAGGCCTCCCTTGTATGGACCAAGTGCACTATTGAACTCAAACCGAAAACCTCGATTGACCTGAATATTACCCTTATCATCCTGCCAGGGGACGCGGAACATTATCTGCCTTTCCGGCTCCACAATCCTGTCAAGAATCTTAGCATCGATATACTCGGGATGTTTATCCAGAACCGGCTCCAAAGAGTCGAGAACTTCCCTTACCGCCTGATGGAATTCCGCCTCACCCGGATTGCGTTTTAGAACTTCCTCATAAACCCCCTGGATAATGGTTTTTGC
>CAZFOQ010000131.1:0-11140 GCA_964520535.1 uncultured Pirellulales bacterium
GGATGATCCTAATATTCCGCCGGATGATCCTGTTATTCCGCCGGATGATCCTGTTATTCCGCCGGATGATCCTATTATTCCGCCGGATGATCCTAATGTTGAGCTAAAGAGCTACATATTCAATCCGGTAGATGTGTCTTTGCCTACCATAAATGATCCCGGAGATGGAATAAGTCAGATTGGTGTAGAACAGGCCTGGTTTGCCTTCGATATATCAAGTATACCTGATGACGAGCAGATTGTATCGGCATCTTTCTCTGCAGACATGCGCGATTTTGATGGCGATCCAACAGAAAGAACGCTGTGGTACGACTCGGACGATAGTTGGATTGAAACCTCTATATCTAACCTTAGTGATCCAGGGAATTCGGCGGCAGACAACATTATCGGCACGGTCACCTTTAACAACCAGGCTTATACCTGGATAACAATTGATATTGCACACGACTGGACAAATGATCTGGCGGACGATTATATTACTTTGATGCTTACAGGTCCTCAAACTGGTTCCTATTCAAGTGGAGCAGTTAATATTGTTACTGCTGAATTGGAAATAATAACTTTTACTGATTCAGGCCAGATAAATAATGAGGGCATGTTACTCAATCTCGGACCTGAAGAACTCGTTCGGGCTGATGGTCTCGATGTTGTTGTACCCGGTTACTCCGTACCATCCTTGTTTGACTGGAATAACGACGGATTACAGGATTTGATAATAGGCGAGGGCGGCGACTCCGGGGACGCCAGGATGCGTGTATATCTGAACTTTGGAACCGAATTCTATCCGCAATTCTTTTCTTACTTTAACGTCCGGTCCAATGGCTCCGATCTGACTTGCCCTGCGACTGGATGTCTTGGATGTTTCCCCAGAGTCCTCTATTGGGATGCTGATTCTTGCAAGGACCTGCTTGTGGGTCAGGCAGATGGTACCGTTAAAATATTCCTGAATGTCTGGACCGACAGCAATCCTATCTTCGACGGCGGTACGTTTCTTGATGTTGGCAAGCCTGGTTTGAAAAAGCCCATCAATGTGGGATATCGTGCAACTCCTTCTGTCGTGGATTGGAACAACGACGGCAGAAAAGATTTGGTCGTTGGGGCCCTTGATGGCCGGATACATATCTTTATCAATGAGGGAACGGATACAGAGCCGGACTTTATTTCGGAATCTTTCGCACAAGAAAACGGCTCAGACCTGTTTGTACCAAGTTACCGCTCAAGTCCTGAAGTTTTTGATCTGGATCTTGACGGCCGTAAAGACATTCTTACAGGCAACACGGATGGACAATTGTTGTTGTATAGCAACGTTGGCACTGACAAGGTACCAAATTTCTCCGGCTACTCATTTGTAGAATCGGATGGGATCGCAATTGACCTTGCAGGTTCGCCTCGCTCCAGGCCGTATGTCTGCTACTGGGACGAAGATATCTATCCCGATGTACTCATAGGAGCCGGTGATGGAAAAGTGCATCTTTACCAAGGCGTACCGATACCGGATGATATTGGCCTTATAAAGTAATTGGTGGATTGAGTCTTATTACTCGGTTAAGTAAATACCTTCAAGCCGGTTTTCCGCAAAGGTTACAAGGTTACTGAAACCTTGAAAGCCTGCTGTTACGAACGGCTATTGTCTGAACTAAGAGAGCTAAATATCACCCGTTTAATGCCACTTATTCAATAATACACATCGTGCTGCTTCAAATAGCAGTTTCCACCCACATTTCCAGTTTTATCCCATAATGGCATGTTGACATAGACGGCTGATGTTAATAACATAGCTGCCTATTATGGCAAGGAGCAAAATAACAATAGTAGGAGCCGGCAACGTCGGGGCGACAGCCGCCCACGTTGCTGCGACAAGAGAGCTTGGGGATATTGTCCTAATCGATATAGTTGAAGGGCTTGCTGAAGGAAAAGCTCTTGATATCTCTGAAGCGGCACCAGTCCAGCTTTACGATTCCAAAATTGCTGGAACACTTAACTGGGAGAAAACCGCCCGGAGCGATATTGTTATTATAACAAGCGGCCTGGCCCGCAGGCCCGGCATGAGCAGGGACGACCTTCTAGCCAAAAATGTCCGGATCGTCAAGGACGTCGGCGAGAAAACAGCTAAGTATTCTCCCGAGAGCATTGTTATTGTTGTCTGTAATCCGCTTGATGCAATGGTCTATACCGCGGCAAAGATTACAGGCTTTGCTAAGAATAAGATTATTGGAATGGCCGGTGCATTGGACTCAGCACGTTTCAGCTCCTTTCTTGCCTCAGAGCTTGGTGTAAGTGTAGAAGATATCAAATGTGTCTTAATGGGTGGCCACGGTGATGATATGGTTCCTCTGCCCAGATTTACATCTGTCAGTGGAATACCGATAACTGAGCTACTTGATGATAGCAAAATCGCCGAACTGATCGAGCGAACCCGAAAAGGCGGCATTGAAGTAGTGAATCTCCTGGGCTACAGCGCTTATTACGCTCCCGCTGCCGGAGCAATAAAAATGGCTGAAGCTATCCTGAAAGACAAGAAAACCGTCTTGTCCTGCTGCGCCTATTGCGACAGGGAATATAAGGTTGGTGGATATTTTGTTGGTGTGCCGGCTATTCTCGGAAAGAACGGCGTCGAAAAGGTAATTGAGTTCGGTTTGAATGAGCCTGAACAAGCACAATTCGAAAAATCACTTGCTCATGTTAAACAGCTTGCAACAAAGGTTGATGAGCTACTCTAAATAGAAAATTTCTTCTGATTATCTCTGGCTATTAGGTCAATAATAGTATATTTTATCGTTTTTTTGGAGTGCAGTTAAGGAACAGAGTTCTCAATGGAATTGATAAAGAAAATCAAGCACACAGAGGCACAGGCACAGGAAATTATCGAGAAGGCGAGAGCTGAAGCGGCCAGGCAGGCTGAAAAAGGCAGAGAGAATCGGCAAAAAGACTTGGCGGAAGCCGAGCAGCAAAGAAAAAAAGCGACCGAGACTTCTGTTGCTGCCGCACAATCGCAGGGTCGTGCCGAAATCAAGCAACTCAAAACGCAATCCGAAAATCAGCGCCGTCAATTACGCGATAAGGTAGGTAATAAAATGGCCGCAGCCGCTGCAAAGGTCGTGGATTACTTAAGTTCTCATTAAGAGGCTAAGCTATGGCCATCGCCCAAATGGTAAAAATCATCATTGTCAGTCACCGCACGCAGACCTCCGAACTTCTGGAGGCTTTGCAGCGTGAAGGTATCTGTCAGATACTCAACGCCGAAGAGGCTTCAATCAGCAGGAACTTTCCCGAGCTTGCCGGCATGATTCAAAAACCAAGAGACATTGAGAAAATGCTTAATCAACTGAATAAAAGTATAGCTTTTCTCAAGAACTACGCCAAGGCACCGAAAGGGCTTGCCGCTGCACTGGCACCGCGGGCTGTTATCGATGAACACTCGTATAATAATGTGATTTCGAATCAGAAAATTCTTGACGTTATTCAGCGGTGCGAGCAGATCGAGTCATCGATAGAAAAGACAAAGGGCGAGATTCAAAATCTGCAAACTGCCCTCGATACGCTCCGTCCGTGGGAAGCTCTGGATACTCCGGTGGAGGAGATCGGCCGATTGAGCAGGACAAAATGTTGGGCCGGCTTTATTCCTGTTCAGCATTTCGCACAGGCCCGGGAGAAAATAGCCGAGCTTAATGCCGTGATTCAGCAGGTCGGAACGGCCGATAACAAGCATGCCTGCCTTATTGTTTCGCTGATTGAAATGGTTGAGGATATACAGAAGGCCCTTCGGTCGGTGGAATTCGAGGCTGTCAGCTTTGAGGGTATGAGGGGAACAATATCACAGTTAATTGAAGAACACAATGAGCCGTTGGCTCATGCCCAAAAGTTCCTGGACGAGCAGATGGCAGATGCCGCTAAATTATCTGAGCATTTGCTGCAACTGCAGATACTATACGACCACTATAGCAATCTATTAAGCAGAGAGACTACAAGAAGCACCGCACCGGCGACCGAGCAGACAGTGATTCTCGAAGGCTGGGTGAAGAAACACGACTACAGCCGCCTTGAGAAGGTCGTATCGAAATTTGATGCGGCCAGTTTAAGCCGAACCGAACCTGCCGAGAGCGAGGAAATTCCCGTTGAAATCGAAAACAAGCGTGCCGTTAAACCATTTGAAGTCATAACACGCCTCTACGGTATGCCGCAGCATTTCGAGGTTGATCCAACAGTATTTCTGGCTCCGTTTTTTGCGCTGTTCTTTGGATTGTGTCTTACGGACGCCGGTTACGGGCTGATTATGGTTGCCCTGGTGGCTCTGTTCGTTAAAAAGATGCAGGGTGACAAGAAGCTGATGTGGATGTTGGGCATATGTGGAGCTGTTACTGTTGTCACCGGGGCGCTAACGGGCGGTTGGTTTGGTAATGCGCACGAGTATTTACCATCCGGATTTTCCAGCTTGCGAACAAGACTGATGTGGTTCGATCCGTTTGAGGATCCAATGAAATTCTTCATGCTGGCGCTGGTCCTGGGTTATATACAGATTATGGCGGGTTTGGTAATTGCATTTGGTCATAACCTGCGTCGTAAGGATTTTGTAGCCGCTGTTTGCGATAAGTTAACCTGGCTGGTCATGCTCAATTCGATTGTGCTTCTATTAGCGAGTAAGACCGGAGTTGTACCGGCCTGGATTACAAAGATTTGTACTTTCACGGCACTTATTCCTGCTGCAATAATTCTGTTATTTAGCCATCGGGAGGGGGGCTGGTTGGGCCGGATTGGTATGGGCATGTATAACCTGTTCAGCACGATATTTTTTATGGGGGATGTACTGAGTTACCTGAGGTTGATGGCCCTTGGGATGGTGACGGCGGGATTGGCGATGGCAATAAACGTTATCGCCGAGATTGCCGGGCAGATACCTTACGGGATCGGCGTTGTTGCTATGATCCTGGTGCTTGTCGGTGGACATGGATTTAATATGGCCATCAATGCGCTGGGAGCGTTTGTGCATACATTGAGACTTCAATATGTGGAGTTCTTCCCGAAGTTCCTGGTTGGCGGTGGCAAGTCCTTTGAGCCGCTTAGTAAAAAATACGAGCATATTTATATATCGAAGGAAATCTAAAAAAAATCGTTTTGAGTAAGAAAGAGAGGTTTTGTAATGAGTGGTCTTACACTGGCGTTGATCGGAGCAGGGATGGCAGCACTTTTGGCCGGTATCGGTTCAGCCATAGGGATTGGCATTGCCGGCAGGAGTGCCACAGGCGTGTTGAGTGAGAAGCCGGAAAGATATGGCCAGATGTTTATTATGGTTGTGCTTCCGGGTACGCAGGGCTTTTACGGCTTTCTCGCGGCGTTCATGGTCATGCTTCAGCTTCACTTTTTCGAAAAGAAAGTACCGGACTTAACCTTCGGACAAGGCTTGGAAGTGCTGATGGCTTGTTTGCCCATTGCATTTGCAGGTTTGGTAAGCGCTATCTTCCAGGGCAAGGTGTGCTCCGGCGGTATTCTGATGGCTGCCAAAAGACCTGAGATGGCATTTAAGGCCGGCGTTGTCTATGCCGTCATGGTCGAAGTTTATGCCGTTCTTGGCTTGCTGGTAACATTGTTTATGTTGCTGTTCGGTATCAGTTGGCCGGCAGTAGCGTAACACTTTAACTGCAATACTTAATACTCAATACGAGATACGAAACTATGGAAGCTGAACAGGTCGTAGAAAAGATATTGGCCGACGCCAAAGCCGAGGCCGAGAAGATAGCCAAACAAGCTGATGAGAACGAAGCTGCCGAGCAGGCCAGGCTGACCGAGCAATTGGACCAATACGAAAAGCAGACTGAAATTCTTGCTAAAAAGGCCGGCGAAGATGAAAAAGCACATATCCTCGCAGCGGCAAGAATGGATATTGCCAAACAGATGCTTGCGGAGAAAAGAAAGATACTCGATGAGGTCTTTGAACAGGCGCGCCGACAACTGCAGGAAATGCCTGACGAGCAATACCGGAAGCTCTGCACCAAACTGATGCTCGAAACGGTCGAGACCGGCGATGAAGAAATTGTTGTCGGTAAGAACGAAAAACGCATCAATCAGGACCTCGTCAATCAGGTCAATCAACAGTTGAGCTCCGGTGACAAGAATAAGGGACAGTTGAAGTTGTCTGATGAAAGGCAGGACATCGGAGCCGGCTTTATCTTAAAACGCGGCAAAATAAAAACCAATGTTTCTACCGATGTGCTGCTGGACCAGGCACGTAAGGAACTGGAAATAGAATTAGCAAAGGAGCTTTTCGCGAGTTGATAGGAAATGGCCGATCTTGCTGAACAAGCTATTCTCGATTTTTACACGTATCCGCCCATCGGTGGTGACAACTGGCGATATGCGTTTCAGACCGCTCAGGTGCGTGCATTCGAGATGCAGATGATCGGCAGGGCGACATTGCTCGATATGGCCAACGCCGGGAGCTTTCAACAGGCTGCTGATTTGTTGAGCGGGACCGAATACGCCCTGCCGACAGGAGGCAGGAATTTTGCGGAGGTTGAAGATGTGCTTCAGCAACGAAGGACTGCAGTGCGGCAGCTTTTCGCAGAGCTAATGCTTGATAAGCCGATTGTGGAGCTTCTCAGGACACGGGATGATTTTGCGAATCTTCGATTAGCCGTTCGTCGAACATTAACCGACAAGCCGTTGGGGATGGACTACAGTTCTGACGGAAACGTGCCGCCTGAGATGATTGAACAGATATTTTCCGAGGAGGACCAGTACGGCAGGCCTGTATTTCCCGATTATATCCGGGAGGCTACCGAGCGGGCGGTACTGGCTTACTATCAAAACGGTGCCCCCGCCTTGCGAGAACAAAAAGATATTCGCCGGATTGATTACGCAATCGACAGCGTTCAGGCCGAATATCAATTAAAGAGAGCCCGCAGGTTGAACAGCGTTTTTCTGCTTGGCCTGTTCAAGATACAGATTGATTTGACAAACATTCGAACAATGCTCCGACTCAAATTTGCCGAATCGGAGGAACGTAATGTTTTCGTGAAAGGCGGTTTTATTGAGTTGGAGCGGTTCATACACGGCCTGGAGCTCGGCTATGAGGGATTGGGATCGTTGTTCTTTGTGACGCCGTACTATCGAATCGTTGATACCGGCGCCAACTATTTGGCGTCGAATAAATCTTTCTTGAAGGTTGAGCAGCAGTGTGAAGAGCATTTGACCGGATACTTGAAATCAACGATCCAAATTACTGCCGGTTCGCAGCCGATTATCGCTTTTTTATTAATGAAGGAAAATGAAATCCGAACAGTAAGGTTAATACTAACAGCCAGGAAAAACCACCTGGATACAAAGCTTATCCTGGACCGTATTTCTCAAAGCTAAAGACAGATTGCGAGATACGGGCCACGAGAGACGAGCGACGGAATAATGGAAGGAAAGATAGCAGTTTTAGGTGACACTGATTTTGTGATGCCGTTTGCGGCACTTGGAGTCGATACGTACGCAGTCGGCGGGACAGATGAGCAGATCACCGAAGCTGCAACTAAAATAATCGGTGAAAAATATGCTCTTGTAGTAGTTGCTGAAAACATAGCGCCGGCGGCCGAAGAAGTCTTTTCGGATTATCAGGATGCACCGACACCCTGTATTGTGGTCGTGCCGTTTACTATCGAATCCGAAGGCTTCGCGACACAGGCTTTAGGCCAGGTGCTCAAAATGGCTACCGGCATAAATATTCTGCAAAACAGTTAAAAATATGTTGTGCGTCGTGCGTGATGCGTATTGTGTAGGAGCAAATGGAAGGAAAAATAAAAACATACAGAGACTTGGATATCTGGAAAGCGGGGATCGAATTAGTTAAAGAAATCTATCAACTGACAGAAAAGTTTCCAAAACAAGAGACTTATGGTTTAGTCAGTCAAATGAGACGGTCGGCAATTTCAATACCTTCGAATACGGCAGAAGGTTTTAGGAGGTATCACAACAAGGAATATAAACAGTTTTTGCACGTGTCACTGGGAAGCTGCGCAGAACTGGAAACACAAATAACAATAGCAAAAGAGTTGAGGTACTTACCTGAAAAGCAAGAAATCAGATTGCTCGAAGATTTGGATCACATTTGCCGAATGATTCAAAATCTAATAAAAAAGCTTTAACGCAATACGCACGACAAAATACGCAATACGATACAAGGAAGGTTTTTATAATGAGCCAAGTGAAAGAAGGCAAAATAGTAAAAGTAGCCGGCCCCGTTGTGGTCGCAGAAGGTATGGCCGGCTCGCGAATGTACGATGTTGTTCGCGTGGGCGAATTGAACCTTATAGGTGAAATCGTGGAACTACACGGTGACCTGGCCTCAATACAGGTTTACGAAGAAACCACGGGTATGGGGCCGGGTGAGCCTGTGGTTGATACTGAAGCGCCATTGAGTGTTGAGTTAGGTCCGGGTCTGATTGAGAGCATTTATGACGGTATCCAAAGGCCGTTGAACTCGCTTGTGGAAGTCGAGGGCGAGTTCATGAGCCGGGGTAGTTCTTTGCCTGGCCTGGATAGAGAAAAGAAATGGCACTTTAAACCAACGATGACCGAAGGAACAAAGGTTACCGGCGGAGATGTTGTAGGCGAAGTTCAGGAAACCACGCTTGTAGTGCACAAGATTATGGTGCCGGTCGGCGTAGAGGGGACCTTACAGGAAATTAGTGAAGGTGATTTCACAGTAGAAGAGAAGGTAGGGTTAGTGATTTCTGAGGATGGGACCGAGACGGAGCTGAAATTGATGCAGAAATGGCCTGTCCGCAATTCCAGGCAGACAATAAAGCGCCTTGCGCCTAACAAAGTTCTTGTCACAGGCCAGCGTGTCATCGACACCTTCTTCCCGACGACCAGGGGCGGAACGGCCTGCGTGCCGGGGCCTTTCGGAACAGGTAAAACTGTCGTTCAACATCAGTTAGCCAAGTGGGTCGATGCGGATATTGTGGTTTACGTCGGCTGTGGCGAGCGCGGCAATGAAATGACAGACGTCCTGACGGAGTTTCCGGAATTGAAAGATCCGTATAGTGGCGAGCCGTTAATGCAGCGTTCGGTACTAATCGCAAACACGTCGAATATGCCGGTAGCTGCAAGAGAGGCCTCGGTCTATACCGGCATTACCATAGCGGAATACTTCCGTGATATGGGTTACGTCGTAGCTTTAATGGCGGACAGCACAAGCCGATGGGCTGAAGCGATGCGTGAGATATCGACCCGTCTGGAAGAAATGCCCGCCGAGGAAGGTTATCCCGCGTACTTAGCGGCCCGGATTGCGGCATTCTATGAAAGATCCGGCCGAGTACAGTGCTGCGGTAGTCCCGAACGCGAGGGTGCATTGTCGATTATCGGTGCCGTAAGTCCGCCGGGTGGTGACTTGTCGGACTCGGTCGTCCAGGCAACGCTGCATGTGGTTAAAGTCTTCTGGTCACTCAAGGGTGAGCTCGCTTACCAGAGGCACTTTCCGGCCATAGATTGGCTCACCTCGTACTCCTTCTATAAGCAGTACCTTAAAGAGTGCTTTGAAGACAAGGACAAGGGGCTGGAAATGGAACGGATGTCTGCCCAGGCAATGAGTTTACTGGAGCAGGAATCTGAGCTTCTCGAGATAGTCCGTCTCGTCGGTGCCGAAGCCCTTTCACCGGGGGACAGGCTGGCGCTCGAGACGTCAAGGTCTATCCGTGAGGACTTCCTGCATCAGAACGCTTTCCATGAAGTGGATACTTATACCTCTATGGACAAGCAATACGAAATGCTGAAAACCGTCCTGCATTTCCATAAGCAGGCCCTGGCTGCTATTGAGGCCGGAGTGGAAACAGCGGATATATTCAAGCTGGCGATTCGTGAGGAAATCGCAAGGGCAAAATATATCCCTCAGGATGATATGGAAAAAATTCCCCAGATAAGGGACGCGATAGATAAACAGATGAAACAACTGCAGCCATCAGGAGTATCTTAAAAAAGTTCATGAGGGCAAGAGTGAATGAGCAGACACATCTACGAATAAACGCATCAACAAATTAGGAGTTTGAGATGTTATCTGTAAAAGAGTATCAAACAGTAACGAGTATCTCCGGCCCGTTAATGATGGTCGAGATGATTGATGAGGCCAAATACGGGCATATTGTCGATATTGAACTCGGTGACGGCTCGATACGGCACGGCCAGATTCTGCAGGTTGAGAAAGACAAAGTTCTTGTCCAGGTCTTCGAGGGCACACGAGGTATCGATGTCAAAAGGAGTACCGTCCGGTTCCTGGCCAAGCCTCTGGAGTTGGCTGTTTCGCCGGATATTTTAGGCAGAGTTTTCAGCGGCCTTGGTGAGCCGAAAGACGATGGACCGGCAATAATTCCCGAAAAAAGGCTCGATATCAACAGCAAGCCGATTAATCCGTATGCCCGCGATTACCCGAACGAATTTATCCAGACCGGCATATCTACAATTGACGGCTTGAATCCGCTCGTGCGAGGCCAGAAGCTGCCCATATTCTCAGGTGCCGGCCTGCCCCACGACCAGATAACCGCTCAGATAGCCCGGCAGGCAACGATTCTCGGAAAGGGCGAAGAGTTTGCAGTTGTCTTTGCAGCGATGGGAATCACATTCGAGGCGGCACAATTCTTTATCGATGACCTTCATCAGACCGGGGCAATAGAACGTGCGGTGATGTTCGTAAATCTTGCAAACGACCCCGCGATTGAGCGGATAGCGACGCCGAGATTTGCGCTCACAGCCGCTGAGTACCTCGCATACGAGCTTGATATGCACGTGCTGGTAATCTTAAACGATATGACCAACTACTGCGAGGCGCTTCGCGAAATCAGCGCAGCCAGAAAAGAGGTGCCGGGCCGACGAGGATATCCCGGATACCTCTACACGGACCTGGCGACCGTTTACGAAAGAGCAGGGCGAATCAAAGGCAAAAAAGGCTCGATTACAATGGTGCCGGTATTGACAATGCCTGAGGATGACAAGACCCATCCGGTCCCGGACCTGACCGGCTATATTACCGAAGGCCAGATTATTCTGTCCCGGCCATTGCACAGAAAGGCCATCTCGCCGCCGGTCGATGTTTTGCCGAGTCTGTCGCGACTTAAAGATAAGGGCATCGGCGAAGGCAAGACCCGCGAAGACCACGCTGACCTTTATA
>CAZFOQ010000132.1:0-10988 GCA_964520535.1 uncultured Pirellulales bacterium
AGAATCAAACTGAAAAAACTATACCCGACACTGTAGCGTGGACAGGATACTAGAACTATTATTAAGGAGTATAAATCCAGGGTGCATTCACTTGCTCGCTGATTGATGAGAAATGTACGCTATTCGGGCGGGATTTTCAAGAAGAAAATAAATTTAGTGTTTAGGGGACAGGGTATAGCGTATGGATAGAAATTGCTGCTTGATTCTTTGAATCACTTGTAATGAGTTTATGCTCTGGATTTTCCGCCGGAGACGTTGATGACGGTGCCGTGGATGTAGCTGCTGCGTTCGGAGGCCAAAAAGCAGACTGTGTTGGCAATCTCGCTGAGTTTACAACTTCTTCCTAACGGGATGGAAATGTTCTCGTATTTTTCGTGAAATTGTTCGATAGTGATTCCGCGTGTATAGGCCACGGCACGTTCATACTCATCTGAACGCAGGGCGGTGGCTTCTACAATCCCCGGAGCGATGCCGACAACCCTGATATGATGTCTGCCGAGCTCCTTTGCCCATGAGCGTGTCATAGAATAGATGGCGGCTTTGGTCGCGGCATAAACGCTCTGGCCCTGCGAACCTTCCAGGCCGGATTCGGATGTCATGTTGATAATTACGCCGCCTTTGCTAGATTTAATTATCACCCGTGCAACCGCCTGGGCACATAAAAAGTATCCTTTTTGATTTATGGAGATCATCTTGTCCAGAATCTGCTCGGTTATTTCCTCTTTGCCTGCCGGGTCAACGAGCAATCGCGGAATTAGAATACCGGCATTATTTACCAGGATATCAATCCTGCCGAAAGCATCGAGTGCCGCTTGAACCATCGCATCGACATTTGCTTTATCTGTCACGTTGGTGGCCGTGGCGATATGATTGCCGCCGAACTTTTTTTTCAGATTCGCCGCAATCTTTGAAGCGCCTTCTAAATCTATATCGGCGACGACGGTATTAACGCCGACCTCGGCCAAGCCTTCGCACACGGCTCTGCCGATGCCGCAGGCTCCGCCGGTCACAATGGCGATTTTTCCTTCCAGATTAAGCCAACTCATACTGTGTCGTCTCCTATGAAAGTTGGTTAGTTAAAACTTACACACTTATCATTGCTTTAATGACACCGTCACGATAACCTCCGACCATATCAAAGGCAGCCTGTGTATCCTGGAATTTGAATCGGTGTGTTATCATAAAATCCACATTAATTTTGCCGGATGCGATTAAGTCAATTGCTGCCTGGGTGCAATTATTTTGCCGCCTGACATTTATGAGCGTTAGCTCCTTCCGGCGCAGTTGATCGATTGAAAATGAGACACGGTCGATGCGGGGAATCCCGATGAGCATCAGTTTTCCGCCGGGTTTGAGCAGCTCAACTGCTTCGTCGAGTGTCTCCTGCCGGCCGGCACATTCGTAAACGATATCCATGCCCAGCGGCTCTCGTTCCAGGATTGCCTTGACAATATTTTCCTTTTCCGGATTGCCCGCCCAGACGGCACCGGCATTTTTTACCATCCGAACACGATAATCCAGCTTGTCGGTCATGTAAATCTCTTTGACGTCTTCCGCCTGTGCCGCAACCATACAACTTAGCCCGATTGGCCCGGAGCCTAAGATGGCGATTTTTGAATTGTCGGAAATGTTCGACTGCCTGACTGAATAAACGCCAATAGCGAACGGCTCGCAAAGAGCTGCCTGCTCAAGTGTAATGGCGTTAGCCATGCTGTTCATCGCTCGATGGGTCGGATAACAACTTTCCTGCGGCATTACGATATACTCGCATAAACATCCATTGCCTTGTCCCGGCGTACCGAGAAAGCTCAGGTTACCACACGTATTTTCCCTGCCTTGCCGGCACTGTTCGCAATTATGGCATGAGGCAGCCGGATCGACTACAACCTCATCGCCGACATTGACACGGGTGACTGCACTTCCGATGGCTTTAACCGTCGCGGCACATTCGTGGCCGACTATGAAGGGGTATTCGACGATTTGCGAGCCAATTCTGCCGGTCTCGTGATAATGAACGTCGGAACCGCAGACGCCGACCTTTTCGATTTTCAGAAGCACATCCGTATCGTTTTCTATGGCCGGCTCGGGGACATCCACAAGCTCCATTTGCTTCAAAGCCGTTAGCGTAATTGCCTTCATAGTATTTCTATGCCCAATAAGTGATTTTGATTGGGAACATTAAATGAATATCTGATTTCGACTATAAAACATTTTCCTCTTATAGCAAACGAAGGTATTTATTGCCAGAATTACTTTGTGGGAATCAGTTTTATCTCAAAGAGTTTCGGCCAAAATTTTCCTGTCACAAATAATCGGCGCTTTACCGGGTCATACGCAATGCCGTTAAGGACATTAATCTCTCGGCTCAGGTCCTGGCCGGTCAGTAATCCTTTCATATCTACAAAGGCGATCACCTGTCCTGTCTGAGGTTCAATTATGGCGATGCGGTCGGTAGGCCAGATATTGGCATAGATTTGGCCTTCGACGAATTCGAGCTCATTAAGTCGCCGTAACAGTTTATTGTTATGGTATACATCGACACTGTAAATTTCCTCGAATGTTTCAGGGTCCAGGAAATGTAAAGTGGGTGTACCGTCGCTCATAATCAGGTTTTTGCCGTTATGAGTTATGCCCCAGCCTTCAGTAGGGTAATTAAATTCTCGCAACAACTTAAAAGTATTTTTATCGTAGGCGAATCCAACATTTGATTTATATGTCAACTGGATGATTGTGTCACCGAAAATAGTGATGCCTTCTGCGAAGAATTCGTCCGGCAGTTCGTATTTTTGTAAGACTTTGCCGGTTTCCAGCTCAACCTTACGTAATGTCGAATGTCTGTGAAGTCCTGTACCCTCATATAAAAAACCGTCTTCCCAAACAAGACCCTGGGTGAAAGCTTCACTTTTATGAGGGAAGGTATTGACAATTTTATAACTATAGAGTTTGGGAGCATCAGGATTTTTGGAATTCTTGTAGTATAAAACAAGGATGATTCCCAAGACTACTACAACAAGTACCGGAATGAAAACCTTGAGGGATCTGTTCACAAATATTGCCTTAGAGTTTTGTTGATCTATACGTTAAACCTGAAATTGATAATATCGCCGTCCTGAACGACGTAATCTTTGCCTTCGAGTCGGATTTTGCCGGCGGCTTTCAGGGCTTTTTCATCGCCGTATTCTTTTAGTTCATCAAATCCAAAGGTCTCAGCTCTGATAAAACCTCGTTTGATGTCTGTATGCACTTTGCCTGCTGCATCAACCGCTACGGTACCTTTCTTGATGGGCCAGGCATGCAGCTCATTGGAGACAACTGTCAAAAAGCTTATCAGGCCCAGTGCCGTATAACAGCTATTTACGAACTTTTTTGCCGCTGATTCGATAATGCCCAAATCTTCCATAAACTCGACCCTGCTCTGGGCGTCCAATTGTGCCAGTTCATGTTCCAGCTTGGCACACATTGTAACGACCGGCACAGAGCTGTCCATGCGGTCGCTGAAATCGAATTTCTCGTTTAAATTATCCTCGCCAACATTTACGACGACTGTTATTGGTTTTAAGGTTAAAAAACCGAGAGATTTTATCATTTCAAGTTCGGTTTCGTTTTCAATGGCTGTGCTGATAGGTTTTTCCGATTCAATTGTTTCCTGTAGTTTTTTCTGCAAAGCCAATTCCGCCTTGTCGTGTGCCTGAGTTTTGGTAGGTTTATGGACCTGCTTTTCGAGTTTTTCAATTCGCGTGGAAACCAGTTCTAAGTCGGCAAGCAGAATTTCGGTCTGCAGTTCCACTAAATCTACGGCAGGATTTATCGTAGCACGATAGGGCGGTACCGCCGGATTTTCAAACGCCCTGACTACCAGAACAAGCATATCAACAATCCTTATCTTGTTGATTAATCGCCTGGCGGCTGCTCTGCCATGCTCATCGGTAAAATTGAAGCCCGGCACATCGAGACAATCGATTGTAGCGTGGGTTGTTTTTTTGGGCTTGCAGTATTCGATTAGCCAGTCGAGTCTTTCATCAGGGACCGGAACGATAGCTTCTTCAATTGCTGTCGAGCCTATCGCGGGAATTTCCTTGCCGCTTATGCTTGCCAGAAGCGTGCTTTTGCCGGACTGAAGTAAACCAAATAATGCCACTTTCAAAGCGATTGCTCCTTATTATTTATAAACACTATTTCCATGACAGTCATACGCTACAATTGCGGGAAAATCAACTACCTGTAGCTTTCTTATCGCTTCGGTCCCCAGGTCTTCGAAGGCGATAACTTCGGCGGCGGTAATATGTTTACTCAATAATGCCCCAGCTCCGCCAAGCGTTGCAAGATGAACAGCACCATATTTTTTCAATGCCTCTCTGACCTTCTCGTCTCGATATCCCTTTCCGATCATCGTTCTGAGGCCATGTGCAATTAAAATAGGGCTGAACTTGTCCATTCTTGATGAAGTCGTAGGGCCGGCGGCGCCGATTATCCTGCCGGGCCGGGCGGGTGTTGGACCAACGAAATAAATAATCGCTCCGGCAAGTTTGAAAGGCAATTTCTTCCCGGCTTCTATTGTTTCACACATCCTTTTATGTGCCATATCCCGGGCAGAATAAACTACGCCGCTTATGAGAACCTCGTCGCCGGCCTCTAACGAGCGTATGTCTGCTTCGGTTAGAGGCGACCGTAATTTCTTTGTTTCGCTCACGATTTCCACTTTATTCTATGAATTATTAGTTACTATCTTCACCTGTTCATAATATACCAGCGATTTTACGAGTTGAAAAGGCGGAAAAATCCGATTTGGTAATAGAATAATAGAGCTGGCGCTACTTATTACCTTTGCTTTCAAATATTATTTTTAAGTTTTTGTAATTTGCAGTAATTTAATGTTGCTATCGGGCAAAGGGGAGTATAATAATTCCATGGCCAAATATCCGATATTTCTGGAACTTAGCGACCGTCGTGTGGTCGTTATCGGGGGCGGGACTGTGGCTGTACGAAAGGCTCAGTCATTGTTGGCCGCAGGTGCTCGGCTGGTTGTCGTGGCTGAACGCATTGATAAAATGATGGCGGCCCTTTGCAAGAGCAAAAACGCCGAATTGATCAAATCCAAATATTCGAAAGAATATCTCGCAGAAGCTGTGCTTGCCATAGCGGCTACGAACAATCATCAACTCAACAGGCGGATATACAAAGATTGTCAGGCATTAGAGGTTTTGTGTAATGTCGTTGATGAGCCTGAGCTTTGTGATTTTTTCGTGCCGGCCGTTGTCAAACGCAGTGACCTGCAGATTGCCGTTGGCACCGAAGGCCATTGTCCTGCTTATGCCGGTCATATAAGAAAAAAGCTGGAAAAGATTTTCACCGACAAACACGGCCAGTTTCTTGCTGAGCTTCAGAAGATTCGAGAACAGATTATTAAGGATGTGCCGGAGCCGTCCGAGCGAAAAACTGTGTTGGGGCTGTTAGTGGATGATGAATCGTTTGAATATTTTGTTCAAAACGGCCCTGAACAATGGCGAAGTCGAACAGAAGAAATCATTAGCGGCTCAGCTTGTACCTGGCATTGATATGGACTTGTTTTTCAGGCCTGGATTTTGTCGATTACTACCTGGAGATATTTCTGACGATGCCCTATGCGTCTTTTGCTGTTTTTACGTCTTCGAAAGTTCATCGGATAGAGCTTTATGCCTTTTACAACAGCTTCCTCGGCTGTAGTTTTAAACGAAGCGATAACTTTTGCACCTTCCAGAAACGGAGTGCCGATTTTTACTTCTTTACCGTCGCTTACGAGTAATACCTTATCCAGTTCAATTGTCTTGGCATCGGGTGATACATCTGTCAGATCAATATTGAGACAATCGCCTTCGGCGACCTTGTATTGTTTCGAACCTTGTTCAATTACAGCATACATCCGGAAAACTCCTGGTATCCACACGTTCATAATTCAGGATAAAACGTGCATTCTACTTATTGATTGATTTTTGTAAAGCAAATTATCAGATATTTTTGTATTCTATTGCCGAGTATTAACAAGCGCTTTGCAAAATGGAGCTCAGGTCTGTATCATTTAGGACAAACCGATAGTTGGTTACTTCAACTAATTAGCGTAACTAATTTTTTAATAAACACTTACTGTTGGTAGGACCAAATTTATGCAAGTAGCTCTGGTACAGGACAAAATAATCCCTATAGAGAAGCTTGAATCGGCATATCTTGACCGTGGACTGTTCTTTGGTGATGGTGTATATGAAGTCATACGCAGCTATAATGGCAGGATTTTTGCCCTTGAAGAGCATCTGCAAAGATTTGCCGCCAGCCTTGCCGCGATTGAAATAACAGGCGTTGATAACGACCGGATTCGCTCCCGAATCCTGCGGGCCTTTAAAGCCGCCGGTATTTCCAACGCCAAGATATATTTTCACATGACTCGGGGTTCAGCCCTGCGAAGCCATGTTTGGGATGAAAATTTGGAGCCGAATTTCTTCCTAACCGTCACGGAACTGGAAGATGATAGCCGGGCAAAGACCGAAGGTATCGCTGTATCAACACATCCCGATTGGCGGTGGAAAAGATGTGATATAAAATCGCTGAATCTGCTGCCCAATGTTCTCGCTCGCCGGAATGCTGCCCAAAAGGGCTGTACCGAAGCGATTCTCGTTAATGAGGGCGGTTTTATAACCGAAGGGGCGGGCTCGGCATTTTTTGCAATTCTTGGAAAAAAGCTGCAAACTGCACCTCTTACTGCCAATATTCTGCCTTCGATTACACGCAAATATGTTATCAAAGCAGGCAGAAACATCGGATTGGAAGTCGTAGAAAAATTGCTTAGGCCACAACAGGCAGACTCTGCGGAAGAGCTTTTTATCGCCGTAACCACTAAAGATATCGTTCCTGTGGTGAAATTCGACGGCAATCTCATCGGAGATGGTAAACCAGGTAAAAATACGAAATTGCTCGCCGAGGAATTTCGCTCATTTACATTATGAGCTATTATGAAGGTATTGTTGTGCCGGAACAGTCTTTCAATATCTCTGGCTGAATATCCCTCTTAAATTTTTTCGGGCTCGGTATAAACTTTTATTGCAGCGCCGAGCTTTGGATAGGTATAATTTCTTAACGGATATAATGTGGGATCGAGTATCTTAAATATCAGAAAGGAGTGTTGATATGATTCTTCCAGGATTCATCAAAAAAATTATCGTAGCATTTCGAGGTGGTGTTTCTCCCGTGCTTATTTTTCTCTCGATGTTATTAGGTTTCTGGTTTGGCATGATTCCGGGCTTTTCCGGTTTTCACGTTGTGCTGATCGTTTTAATATTGCTGGTGAATGTACCCATCGGTATGGTTATTTTTTGGGGTGTGTTAGGTAGGGGTCTCTGCTTCGCAGCGGCACCGGTGTTGTATCATGTGGGCATCTGGATGCAGGCACACATGTCTTTTGTGTTTCGCTTCCTGGAATCTCTGCCGGTGATCGGATTGACCGATTTCAGCACATACTCGGTGGCCGGCGGATTTATCCTCGGTCCGATTGTCGGTGTCATCACCGGTCTGCTGATGGTCCGCTCTGTCATAGGTTTTCGCCGGATGTTATTGAAACTCGAAGAAGGCTCCGAAACGTTCAGGAAATGGTACTCCAAGACATGGGTCCGCATACTGGATAGAATACTTGTCGGTAAACGCACCAAAGATGCCAAGTCACTGTTTACTAAAAAGACAAAATATATCCGCAGGATCGGTGCAGTCCTGGCGGTTATTGTCATTGTCATATCATTAATCGTAGCTACCCTGCTCAAAGATGAAACAGTCAAGGAATATGCCACTAAGGCAATGACACGAGTCAATGGCGCCGAAGTGAATCTCGAAGAAATCGGCATCTCTATCCTTAAGGGTGCCGTCTCGGCTTCGGGAATACAGGTCACCGACCCGGAAAATCCTGTGAATAATCAGGTCTCTATCGAAGAAGTTACTGCCGATGCGAGTGTCTATAAATTGCTTCTGGGCAAAGTGATAATGGAAGAAGTGAAAATTTCCAATGTCCGGTTCAACCAGCAGCGTTCGACGCCGGGCAAGGTGGTCGAGCCTGATGCCAAAGAAGAGCCAGTGGTTTTTGAGCCTAACGATTTTGAAATCGGTCCTGGTGACTTGGCTAGGCTCGATAAGTATTTCAAGGATGCCAAGGCGCTCAAAGAAAAGCTCCAGAAACTTCGCAAGTATTTGCCGAGCGGCGAGGGCAAAGAAGAGGCTGCAGCAGAGCCGGAACAGATACCACAAAAATATCTTGAATATCTGACAGCCCGGGCATTGGTACCGGTCTCGCCTCGAATCATGGCTAAAATCGCCACACTGGACAAAGTCCAGATACCATCGGTAATCTTTGGCAACAGTAAAATCCAATTGAAAAACCTGAGTGATTCTCCAAAGACCGCCGGTTTGCCGATTACATTCGAAATGAACTCGCTTGAAACACCCGCTAAAATGAACGTGATGATCGATTACAGTCAAGATACTCCTAAACTCACCGGTGCTTTTGATGCTATCGAGATGTCGAAAATTCAGTCAGGTCTCAGCAGCGATGCCGGAATGGTATTTAAATCGGGCATGGCTTCAGGTAAATTCGGCGGGACAGCCACAAAAGAAGCCATTGATCTAACACTGGATCTTGATATTCGCAATCTTCAGGCCGAAGGCCAGGGTAAAGGCGTCCTGGGCTTAGGAACGGAGGCGACTTCCGAGGCTCTGGCAGTTTTGGAGAACCTAAAAACAACTATACGAATCGTTGGGCCTGTCACCGAGCCGCGCCTTGTCTTTGACGTTAAGGGACTGACCGAAGAATTCAAACAGGCCCTGGTCAAAGCCGGTAAGGAAAGATTGGCAAAAGAGATCGACGAAAAACTCGGAGAGCAAATCGATAAACAACTCGGCGAGGAAGTTCCCGAGGAGGTCAAAGATGTTCTCAAAAAGCCGGAAGAACTTCTTAAGAAGGGGCTCGGCGGCCTGCTGGGCGGCGACAAAGATAAAAATGATGAATAATACTCAGCTCTGAATCGCTGAAAATATACACATCCTGAGAAGGAGATAATTTCATGCTCACACGGCGCGAATATTTAAAATTTACAACCGGTATTGCCATAGGTGCGGCTTTGCCTGGAAATTTGTTGGCAGCGGAAAAGGCCGAGCGTGTTGTACCTGATTACGAGAAGCCAATGTTCGATCTGACCGGCAGGATCAAAGACCCTGTCATCATTGAGGCGATCGAGCTATTGAAAAGAGGCGGGACGTACTTCGTCCGGACACGCTCAACCGGCGGGGCAGTCGGCTTGATTTAAACCAAACAGGTTGAACATTTTATTCCCATTTTCGAAAAGCTCGTTGCGCCGCATTTCATCGGCAAGGATGCACGTCATATCGAAACACTCATCGACGAAGTTTACGTCGCGAACTACAAAATTGCCGGTCTGCCGTTCTGGTGCCCCGTCGCGTATATCGAACAAAGTATTCTCGATTTGCTGGGTAAGGTTGCCGATAAATCCGTGGGAGAGCTTCTCGGAGGTGTGATTCGAAAGGAAGTTCCGGTTTATCTATCCGGCTCGGCTCGAAACACCACAGCCGAACAAGAGGTCGATATTTATGTGCGTGGAGTCGAAGCAACCGGTTGCAAAGCTGTTAAGTTCAAAATCGGCGGCCGGATGAGCCGCAATCTCGATGCTTATCCCGGCAGAACCGAAGCGCTTGTAAAACTTGCACGTAAACGTCTCGGCGATGATGTTATGTTATACGCCGATGCCAACGGCTCGTACAATGCGCAAAAGGGAATTGAAGTCGGGCGGATGCTGGAGTCGCTGAACTTTGCCTTTTTCGAAGAGCCGTGTCCCTGGGAGGAGCTTAGCGAGACGCAGGCGGTGACAAAAGCGCTCGATATGCCGGTCGCTTGCGGTGAGCAGGACTCAAGTCTGTGGAGGTTTCAGTGGATGATGAAAAATGCCGTGATGGATATTGTGCAGCCGGATATTAATTACAACGGCGGCTTGATCCGGACGTTGCGTGTGGCAAAAATGGCGGCCGGGGCGGGGATGAAGATTGTGCCGCACAATACGCAAAGCGGTGCCGCATCGGTGAATATCCTGCAGTTTGCATCGTGCACGCCGAACATCGGCTCGTTCATGGAACATTCCTGGAGGCGGCCACAACGGACACAGAGCTGGTTCGCGCCGAACTTTATTATAAAAAATGGCCTCCTTCGCGTCCCGGACGGACCCGGATTCGGAGTCGAAATTGATCCCGACTATCTATCCCAGGCGGAGGTCGTTGCCGAAATCGGTATCATCAAAGAAAAACTTGAGATTGAAAACGTGATTAATATCACTGAGTTGAATTCTTGGTTCTCTGATGTGCAGCCCACTGGGCAAGAGAGCAGGATAAATCCGACAGAAATTATAAAGAACACCAAATGAGAGGAAAATATAGGTAAGTTAATTCAGGATTGTGCGAGTGATGATAACAAAAAGAGATGGCGCGCCACTGCGTTACTTTCAACTTACAAATCTACAGCAATTCCTGCTCTCACTCGTGCGTTAGACGATTCTGGACTGCTCCCCAAAAAATGTAACATTCTATAATTGACAGCACTTAAAGAAATAAAAATTACCAGATTATGGTTAATCTACTGCTTAACACTTCAACCATCCTTGGACATACAACCTTACATAAGGATTTCTACTCATCCGGCTCTTCAGCGTTTATTTTCCAAATATCTACCATTATTTAGAATAGTATATAAACCATTCTATACTGTTGGACTTATTAGTTATCAGTTTTATAGATACTTTTACAGAAGAGGATAGACAATGCGGCTAATCCACTGATTGCAACGTTGCAGATAAGTCCGAACTCAAGCAGATCGTTCGAACCCACATGGTGGAAAGCAAATGCTTTGCGTAGAACCATACCTAGTATCCTGTCCACGCTACAGTGTCGGGTATAGTTTTTTCAGTTTGATTCTC
>CAZFOQ010000133.1:0-10981 GCA_964520535.1 uncultured Pirellulales bacterium
ATACCCAGCTCTTTCAGATAGATGTAGGCCAACAGGAACGGCGCGATACCCTTCGCTTCGTTCTCTACGACCGGTTCCGACATGTAGTACTCGAAACTGCCATCGCGCATCTGTTTGCCCCCAAGACCACCGACAAGACAGGTTCCGCCCAGATTCATTTTGCCCTCTGAATCCCGGTACAGGTACTTCTCGCATATTCCCATAAACGCTTTCTTGCCAAGGGTCGCGAAATCCTGGGAGAGGATTCCCAGATGAACAGCCTTCAGTATCGCATAGGAGATGATGGATGAGCCGCTGGTTTCCAGGTAGTTGCGCTCTTCATCCTGCCTGTCCACCACCTGATACCACATGCCGCTCTGGTCCTGATAGCGGAGCAGGGCGTTGACAAGATCCCGGAAGGTCTCGCTGATCATTGTGTAGAACTCTGCGTCCTCGGTCTCATCCAGTAATTCCAGAACGTCAACCAGAGACATCACAAACCAGCCAAGCGCCCGAAGCCAGTAGTTGAGAGACAACCCGGTTTCCTTGTTGCACCAGAACATCTCCCTGGATGAATCATAAGCGTGGAAGTAGAGGCCCGTGTCTTTGTTCTTCAGCAGAAGTGTAACATTGCGAAACTGATTCAGGATATCGTCGTAGTTCTTTTTACCGCCGTACCGTTTCTCATACTCAAGGTAGAAAGGTTGAGCCATGTACAAACCATCCAACCAAATCTGGTTGGGGTAGATCTGCTTGTGCCAGAAATTCCCCTCCTTGGTACGAGGTTGTTCCTGTAGCTGGGCATAGAGCGTATCCATCGCCTTTCGGTACTTCTCCTTGCCGGTATAGTCATAGAGCTTGAACAGAACACTCCCTTCCTTGATGTTGTCCAGATTGTACTCGTCCTGTCGGTAGCTAAGTATCGCACCCTCGTCATCGATGAAGTAGTCGATGAAACTGTCAGAGAAATCCAGGTACTTCCTCTCTCGTGACGATTCATACAGCTTCATCAGGGCGGTTATCATGCAGCCGTCAATGTAGTTCCAATGGGGTTTGGCGTTCTGCCGAATAATCTCCTGGTTCCAAACCGGGTTTTCCGGGGACCCTGTGGCGATTATCTCCTCGATGTACTGATCGATCATTGAGAATATCTCGTGCTCGTTCTTCAACATACATTCTTCCTTCTGAATTGATTGATAAACTCGATTGTGCCGTCAATGGTCTCCGGGGTGTTATTCTCCAGGAGAACGGGAATCATCGGCTTATACTCCCGAACAAGATCAACCAGCAGCTGATAGTTCAGCATTCCTCTTCCGGAAGGGATGGTTGTGTTGACCCGATCTTCTTCCAGGATATAGTCCTTGGCATGTATGGCGACCATCTTGTCGCCGAACATCTGGAAAGCTTCCTTCATGAGGTCATCACTCTCAGAAGCCCTCTTGAAGGGAAGGAAGTTCACCGGATCGTAGATGACACCCAGATTGGGTGAGGGGATCATCTCGAGAGTCCTTTGCATCCTTTCATGGGAGTGAATGCTGTCTTTGTCGGCCACACCCTCGATCGCCACAATCGAACCGGTCTTCTCGGCAGCTTCCACCAATATCTTGAGGCTGGTGATGAACTCCTGGAACAGCTCCTCAGTGTAGATGCTCTTGTCGTAGGCGCCATTGGGATGCGGTGATCCCGTTTCTGTTCCCACCACGGAGCATCCGAAATCGTGGCAGTATGTCAAATGCTCAACGAATCGTTTCAGACCGGTGTCTCTGATCTCTCTGTCCAGATGCACTGGATTGATGTAGCAGCCCAACACGGAGATCGTGATCTCCTGCTTGTGGAATTCGCTCCCGATCAATTGGCCCATGCCGGGACTGAGGCTTCCGTACGCGGCATCAATACCACTGATCGCTTTGTGTAGAGCCAGTTGAATATTGTGAAAGCCCTTTGCGGCAATCTTCCGGGCCAGTTCCTTTGCGGGCAATCGGCCCATATCATGGGCTCTGAATCCCCAGTTGATATCCGTTTCCAGAATCACGTTGGCATCTCCTGTTCACCAATTCATGCACATCTGGTTATTTGCCAAATGCTCGTCTCGCTCTGCTATCTGCGAGTTGGCCAAGCGTTTGCTCCAGGCCAGTGCACAGGCCGAGGTGACCGGATATTGCTTGGCCATCTCTCCTACCGCCGTCTATTTGCGCACTCGCAGGGGAACCGTCAGGTCGCGGCACTGTTTCTTCACGTAGTCCAGAAACTCCGCCTCCGTTTTGATGCCGCCGGGCTCCTCGCCTTCCCAGGCTGCCAGAAAATAATAATCCACCTCGTTCAAACTGTCCGTACGCAGTGTCACCAGGTAATTGTTGTCATCAGTAGTCAGATTGCGTACATCATTGCGTTTGAAAATCACAGCCATCCCAAGATTGTCTCCGGCCAAGCTCTGTGGTCCCCATGTGGCAATGTAGGAATAAGCTTGGCCCGTAATCGACTCGAGATCACTCTGATAATAATTGACTCCCTCGTGCTTCACGATCCCGGTGCACAACAACGGCAAAGGCTTGCTCAGCTTCAGTTCCACCCGCGCCAGCCGGCTGCCGGCCTGCATTGATACCCGCGTCGTGATGTCCGTGTCGTAGCCTTCCACTTGCCAGCCCTGACACCTGACTTCATAGGAAGCATGAACCGGTCCGTTGCTCAGTATCCGGCAAAACAATCCGCCAAAATCCGACACCCGATGCGCCTTCTCGCCGTCAAAATAGCCGTAGGAGCCCAATCCCAGGGAATCGCCCACCTTCAGGAGATCCATCCCCCAGTCCGCTGGTTCGTGATAGGAATCAAAACCGTCCTGACCCACATTGTGCAGTACCATTGCAGTGGTCTTCTTTCCGAATATGTCGATCCCGTTGCGCCAGTCCAGATACTGCCGGTAGCCCACTTCCCCCGACTCGATCCCAACCCCCTCATAGCGGATATACCAGGCGTGGTCGCTGTGCTGGGACGGCACTTCTAAACGCTGTACATTCACAAAGTGGCCTTGCAGATACTCATACCCGCCCCGGCTCTTGTCACCGTCAGACTTGCCTTCCTTCCAGTAACCGCCCACCTTCTGCGAGATCTCCGCATAGACCCGCTGCGGCATGGCCCGCGCACGAGCCGCCACAGCATCGGAATAGACTTCGAGATGCTTCACCTCGGCCGGTCCGTAATCGCTCAAAACCAGCAGGGTGTCCACCACCCCGTCACCGTCCGTATCGATCACCTGGCTCTGCGCCTGCACCCCCTTCTGTTCCACCACCAGGGATTCACCCCGGTTATCGTTGGCCGCCAGTCCCAGACTTTCCAGATCCAGATACACTGCCGCATCCTTGCGCACATAATCCGCTGCATTCGACAGCTCCAACCTCGCTATCAGTTCGCGGGGTTGTATCTGCGTCTGAGCTTGACCCGTCACATTCATCAACAGAGCCGTAAGTAAACACACAATTGCAGACAGGCTCAGGCCCCTCCATCGACGATTTTCTTTCGACATTACTGATAGAAAAATTGATTTAACAGCCATAGATATCCCCTGATAAGAAAATTGATTTAACAGCCATAGAATGATCATACACCATGTGCCAAGGCAGATCAACACAAAAAAAACATCTATCATATATATACCACACTATATGCCATCTGCACAAGAATAAGCTCAAAGATGGGAAATATTTATTTCACATTTCCCATCACTACTGTCCCGTTATTGCACAAAAAAACGAAGAAGGTACAAGAAAAAACTTTGAAAATTTGGATATATAAGTTGCGCTCTGGTTAGGGACGCGCTATACTATTTTCAAAATACTGTGTTTTTCGAAGTAAACAACCACGGGTTAAAACCTGTGGCATTGCCGCTTCGGGCTACACCCGTCCGACTTCGTCGGATAACTTCATTTACGGGTTGAAACCCGTAGAATTGCGGCAGAATATTAAAAGCAGGAACCCATTTGGAATGTTACATACGAACAAGTTTGAGTAGATTGAGATCGACCTCTTTTTGGGGGCTGGGGATGTTGAAGATGATAAAAATTCATTATCCCAAAAAATAGTATTGTTTTCGCATCATAGTTGACATTCTTCTGTAAAACCTTATAATATCATTATATAAGGGTTTGTCTTTACAAATCTTATGGTAGCAGTAATACTCTGCCACGTCACAATCAATAATTGTGCTGGTTATGTGATGGATATGATATTTGGTTTATGAACATATGGCATTTAGCCAAGGTATATTCCGTTAAATATTTTATTTTCAAATACTTGAGAATTAAGTGCAACTCTGGTTAAAAGATTAGGTTGTGCGAAATTCACTATGATAATTCAGTAGAGAACACTACTGTTGTTAAAATAGATAAAGTTATCAGCCTTGGAGTTTGTAGTAAATATGGATGTGGAACAACCTATTGATGATAGAACAAGCCTCGAACACGAACCAGCGCTGGACAAATATCTAAAAGCGGCAATTAAAACCAAGGCAAGTGATTTGCATTTGAAAGTAGGACAGCCGCCAAAACTTCGTCTGTTTGGAGAATTGAAGAATACTACCGGCGAAGTAATGTCAGCTAAAAGAATAGAAGAATTGGTCTTTGAGATCCTTAGTCCGGCCCAGAAGGACTATTTTCTGAAGCATGGTACACTGGACTTCGCTCATGAGGTCGAAGGTGAGCACCGATTCCGCACCAATTTATTTCGCCAACGTGGGATGATTAGCCTTGCTGCCCGGCGCGTTAACTCGGTTATCCCCCCTTTTAAGGAACTTCACTTACCGCATGTGCTGGAAAAAATATGCGAGAACAGACAGGGATTGATACTTGTTGTAGGGCCGACAGGCTGCGGTAAAACAACAACAATCGCTTCGATGATAGATTATATAAACCGCCATCGCTCCTGTCATATCATAACAATCGAAGATCCAATTGAGTATCTATTCAGGGACGAAAAAGCGATTGTCTCACAAAGAGAGATCGGGATTGATACTAAAGATTATGAGGAAGCCTTAACATATTTGATGCGCCAGGATCCCGATGTGGTCTTTGTTGGCGAAATGCGGGATGCTAAAACCGTCAGTGCGGGAATGAGGGCTTCCGAAACCGGACACCTTGTCCTCGGAACTTTGCATTCAGCTAATGCGGCTCAGGCCGTTCATCGGCTTTTAGACCTGTTCCCGCAAACCGAACGAGACCTTGTAAGACAAACATTGAGTTTGTCAATTAAGGCAATCATCAGCCAGGTATTATTGCCGTGTGTTATTGAAGGTGTGGACAGAATCCCTGCTGTTGAGATTTTAATTGTCAACGCACCTGCCAGAAAACTGATTTCCGAAGCTCGTGAAGCCGATTTACCCAACGTTATACGAAGTTCCCAGCATGAAGGTATGCAGGATCTTACATACAACCTGTGCGAACTGGTGAAAAACGGTTCTATCGATCCAAAGGACGCATACAAATACGCCCCTAATACTGAAGAGCTAAAAATGGCACTGAAAGGGATCAAAACCACTTCCGGTGGTATTTTGTAAGATTGAATGGAGAATTATATGCCGGAATTATTATCAGCATCTGTCGCCTTCGGCGGTTACATTTCAATAATTAAAATTCTTATCTTCCTGGCCATGTTTTTGGGATGGCTTCCATTGCTTGGATGGGTACATGAAGACGCTAAAGCTCTGGAAACAAAAGGGCCTGTCTGGACAGTTATTGTTCTCAGCGCAGGAGCAATTGGGGCACTTGTTTGGCTGGTTATACCTATCTTTTTAGTTGGGATGCTGTTCTATTTGATAGCTGTGGGAGCAACATCTTTAGCCTATGTGAAGCACCGTAATGCGAGAGTTTTGGATTTTGATCGTGTCCTAACTGTCGATCACATTAAAAATCTGCTCGTGAGCAGGGAAAAAAAACTTGAGGGTCTTAAGAGCTTCACATTCATAACCGCAAATAGAAACGAAGTACCTGTACCTGAGCCAAGAACGCCTGACTTTTTCGGCTACAAGATGGCTTATGAAATTCTCAAAGATGCCACGTGGCGAAGGGCAAGCAGTATCGCGCTGTCCCCAACACCACAAGACTATCAGATTGCCTACAACGTTGATGGGGCAGTGTTAAAACAGCCGAGTATCACCAAAGACCAAATCGAATATTTCGTTCGCTTCATCAAACACCTTGCTGATTTGGATACCAACGAAAAGAGGAAACCTCAAAAAGGTAAGTTTATTATCCACTGGTCCAAAAAGCAAAATTATACCCAGTGGGAAGTAGCTACAGCCGGCTCAACGGCAGGAGAACAGGTCAGGCTCAAACAGATAACACAAGAGAACATCACAAGATTAAGTGAGTTGGGCTTAATGCCTGAGCAATATGAACAGCTAAATAGATTTCGTGAGGTAAGACAAGGTTTGTTTATCATTAGTGGGCCCGAGAAAAGCGGCGTGACAACCACACTTTATGCACTGCTGCGAAATCATGATGCTTTTCTCAACAATATTAACACGCTTGAAAGGCAGCCGTCCGACCAGTTACCAAACATAACTCAAAACGTCTTCAATCTCAGTGACACAGGTACCACTACGTTTGCCAAAAAGCTACAGACCGTTGTTAGAATGGGCCCGGATATTGTCGGTGTTGCCGGCTGTGAGGATGCACAGACAGCTCAGGTTGCCTGTGCGGCGGCAAAAGACGCAAAAGTCGTGTATCTCACACTAAAAGCAGACAGTGTAATGCAGGCATTAGGCAAATGGCTGAAATTTGTCGGCGACAGAAACACAGTCGCCCGATCCCTTTTGGGCATAAGCAACCAGAGACTGCTTAGGAAGCTTTGCAGCGAATGCAAGCAGGGATACACACCGGATAAGGAACAGTTCAGAAAATTTAATATCTCCGCTGAGAAAACAAAAGTACTCTACCGAGCGGGCAAGGTTCAATACGACAAGCGCGGCAAAGCTTCAACTTGCGAACACTGCCAGGGCATTGGTTATTTGGGAAGGGCCGGTGCTTTTGAGATTATCACAATCAATAAAGAGTTGGCGAAGGTTATACAATCACAACCGGTACCCGAGATTGCCAAGAAGTTCAGGCGTGCCAAAATGCTCTATTTACAGGAACAGACTCTGAGAAAAGTCATCAATGGAACAACAACTATAAATGAAATGATTAGGGCGCTAAAAGCGAAACAAAAGAAGTCAACATAGTGATAAACATTCTGTGGTTCGTGAATCTGCCGTAAGGCATCCTGCGGAGAACGACGAACTTTAGAAAACCGGAGATTTTGTAATGGCCAGCATAGTTGTGTTGTTAATCATTGTAGGTTGTGCTGTTTTTCAGTTTTTCAAGGGTACAATAGTCCGGGCTTTTGCCACGGTAATCATTGCTGTTTTTGCAGCTATTGTTGCCTTTGGCTTCTTCGAGGCCTTGGCAGCTGTCTTGATAAAACGAGGAGATAGCGGCAGTATGCTTGCCCTTGTACCCTGGGCTCAGTCGCTCAGTTTTTTGCTGCTTTTCGTTCTGGTATTTGCCATTTTGCAGACAGCAATTATCCAGTTGACCCGTATGCAACCGGTCGATTTGGGATATATGCCCGAATGTATCGGACGTGTTGTCTTGGGAATTATTTTGGGTTTTATCACTTCGGGTATCCTGATGACATTCTTTGCCATGACGCCTTTACCAAGTAAGTATCCTTACCCGCGATTTGACCCGAGGAGGATACAAGCCGATAATCCTAATAAAGTATTGCTTAACACTGATGGTTTTGTCACAGGTTTATTCGGTGTTATAAGTAACGGCTCCTTCAGCGGCAAGAGGAGTTTTGCCGGCCTGCACCCCGATTATTTGGATCAGCTTTTTCTGAATAGACTCGATAGTGACGTTTCGGTCGTCAGCGGCAACTCTCCTGCGATCGAAGTGCCGCGAGACAAGGCTGTCTGGCCGGCTACTGATGCTCTGAAAACTCAGATAGATGAACTCAATAGTCAGGGCAAACTGTCACGCACGCCGGGAAAGCCAAAAGGTAATTATGAACCAATAATTGTGCGAGTCGGAATTAAAAGAAGCGCGATAAAGACAGATGCACAAATTAATGCCGGCACTTTTACACTTTCTCAATTACGATTGATCTGCAGACAAAAAGGATACAATGGCAGTCAGGGACAAAATGTATATCCGCTCGGATATCTCAAAGCGGGCCTGACTTCAGGGGCAAATGAGATAGAGACCGCCTCCAAAATTGAAGTTAAACGTGATGATTTTATTGGGAATACCGGAATAAAAGACATCGATTTTATATTTGCAGTGCCGAGCGGTTATGTGCCGGCACTCGTTGAGTTCAAATTAAACAGCATTGTCCAAATACCTTCAAGTGCAATATTGAATGATGCGGCAGAGGCACCACCTGCGGCGGTTTTCAACAGGTCAGAAAGTGGAAGAGAAAATCAAAGGCCCGACGAGCCACCCAGACAGCCGGAATCTCCTAATGAGCAAGGCCGGAGGCCACAGTCCGAAGAACACATAACGGCGGAATCGAATGAAAATCCTCCGGAACAAAGCAGAGTGGAAAACTTGACCGAGTCACTAACCGGCGTGCAACTTGACGAAGATCAATAATCAAATCCGGCCCAGTCGAAACACCCTCTCAACTGCAGACAACCAGCTCTTCCAAATCCAGCTCCATCAAATGCTCAAGGTAAGCATTAAGCTCTTCTTCCGAGAAATTAGCGAGAAATTCCGGCTTGGCAGTTTTGTTGATTTTACAAATGTAGTCTATCAACTCCCGTTTATCCATACGTCCACATCCTTCAAAACTGGTAAAAATCTTAATTAACCTACGCAATATCGACACAGCAATCATTTTTTCTTTAGCCTACCGATCCGCTACCAAATCTTCTGTCCTATAATCCAGACCACTACATAGAAGAAACAACTTCGACTCAACTACCATATATAGTCTTTGCTGAGAAAATGCTTGTATTGCCAATCTAAATGTCCAATAAAATCACGCTGTAAGCAGGCTAATACAGAATTGAAAAAAATCGTGAAAATTCTATTTTTCAAATTTTGTTCGAAATACTCGGCTCTTTTTGTAAACGCATTCTCATTTGGAGCCTCTATAATTACAGATGTGCGACCGGTTAAGCATCAAAGCTGTGCACGACTTAAAATTAAAAGGAAAAACGGTGCAGAAGACCAGTTTTAATAAGTTACTCAATGACTATAGCGATGTCGTCTTGAGGACCGCCTCGCGGATTCTGGGCGATACACAGCAAGCTCAGGATGTGCATCAGGAAGTATTTCTTGAAATCTGGAGACGATGGCATCAATACAACGGGCAAACAAACTGGAACGCATATCTTTACCGTACAACGGTACGAACGGCAATTCGCTTTGCTAAAAAGGCGAGAGACGAACAGTTTATCCGGCAGCAACCTGAAGATGTCACAAACACAGACGCTCCGGATGAATCGCTGAGAATCGCTGAGCTGCAGCAGAAATTAGCCGGCTGCCTTGCGAAATTGCCGAAACGGCAGGCCGAAGTGTTCGTCTTATCAAGAATGGAAGGATTAAGAACAGAAAAAATCGCCGGGATTCTGGGCTGCTCAAAAAAAACGGTGAGGGTTCACCTCCATCGAGCGGTGAAGCGATTAGCCCGGGAATTGGGCGATTATCTTGTCGATTGATACAGGTGCATTATGAATGAGCATAAAAAAATAAATGAGCTGTTAGTGGATTTTGCCCTTGGCGAATTGTCACAGGAGCAAGCTTCGCAGGTACGAACACATCTGGCCGGGTGCCCTCAGTGCAGCAGTGAAATCAAACGTCTCAAAGCACTGCTCGAATGCACGGACCGGATAAGCAAATCATCACCGGATGAACAAACATGCGAATCAACTAAACAGGCAATTCTTCAAACTGTGGATAGTCAAAAAATAAAACAACAAAGCTCCGGGCTCAACGTTAGTCTGGGATATATAAGGAAAAGAATTATGAAAAGTCCAATCACAAAAATCGCCGCGGCAGCAGTGATTACCATCGCATGTGTCACGTGTATTTTAATGTGGACAAGCACCGGATCAGGTATTGCACTGGCGGATGTGCTTACGAAAATAGAGCAAGTCACTGGCTATATATACCAAGTGAATTCAACAAACAAAAGGCGAGAGATTACTGACACAAGAACGAGCAATGTATTGGTATCGAAGGAATATGGCATTAAGATGACAATAACCCACATTGACCCTAATAGTCAATCTAAATATGAATTGGGCGACGAGTGGTTTTTATTAACGCAGTCGAATTCGATAGTCATAGTAAGTCATAAGAAAAAAACATATGACAGATTCATATATGATGGTGTCAAACTCGACTTCTATAAGGAACAATACAATGATCCACGTGCAATAATCAAACAAATCCTTAGTTGTGAGCATAAAAGCTTGGGACAATCCATCATCGATGGGTGTACAGTTGAGGGATTCCAGACAACAGATCTCTCTTATGGGGGTGGCTTCTTCGGAGAGGCTGATCGCATGGGAGAAGCAAAGAAGGTCGATGTGAAGCTTTGGGTTGATGTGAATACGTTTCTACCTGTAAGATTCGAAGAAAATGTTGTCACGGAAAAGAGGGGGGGTATTCATGAAGTCAGCTATGATTTCCGGTGGAATGTAATTGTTAATCCGGATGACTTCGAGCCAAACATACCGGAGGATTACAGAGCACCCGCTGGAGATATTGTTATTAAACCTTTCAACGAAGAAAATGCCATCAAGGGCTTTAAACTATTTGCCGGTGCTTTCGGTAAATATCCAGAGAATCTGAATCCAGGGAAAATGGGCCGGGAGTACAGGACACTCTCAGGATTAGATCCAAATTCGTATAAGGATATGTCGGACGAAGAGAGAACCAGGAAGACAAACGAAGTGACGCAATTCATAGCTCCTAGTGCTCTGTCGCTAATCGATTGATGGGTATAGCTTTTTCAATTTTATCCT
>CAZFOQ010000134.1:0-10802 GCA_964520535.1 uncultured Pirellulales bacterium
ACAAGGTATTCCAGACTTATCCATTTTCAGATAACTCCGGATACATCAGGCGCACTATCAAAGTCGATTATCTGCAGCCGGGGAATGCCCATAGCTGTCAATTGTAACGCAACCTGTCTGCCGATAGCACCAACTCCAATAACAGTAGCCTTGCATTCTGCAAGTCTATCAGCGGGCATAATATCTCTTTGCCGGCTATATCTTTCGTTTAGACCTTTTTTACTCATAAGCGCATCACCTCGTTTTCTTCATCCCATAGATCGGGTTTTTCAGCCAACTCATCTAAAATGAACCGCTTTTCTTCCAGTTCCATCTTCTCAAACTCTTCGAGGAAATCGTACGGCAAAGCATACCCGGAGAGGTCGCGCTCTATTATTCTATTGTCGCTGTCCGTCCGGTCGCTCAGCCATGTGGTGGCCTTGATATTGGCGGTGTATTCGGTATCCCATATTTCATGTTCACTTGGGCCGGAGGGTCAGACGATGCTCATCGATGCCGGCTATCCGAGGCCGGATGACCGGGATACGAACCGGATTGTCGAAGCGGCCGAAGCGATCAAAATCAAGGAATTCGATTATATCGTAGCGACCCATTATGACGCCGACCACGCCGGTAATGTTCCTAATCTGGCGGGACGCATACCGGCAAAAGTCTATGTGGACCATGGCGAGGTTCTGCCGAGTTCAAACGAACGGGATAAAAAGAATTTCTACGAACCTTATATTAAGTTCGTCTCCGACAAAAAACGTATGATTGTCATGCCCGGCGATGAGATTCCGATGAAAGGATTGAAAATCACAGTCGTTTCATCTGGCGGCAAAGCGATGACCAAGCCGCTGCCGGGTGCCGGTCAGCCGAATGAGCTTTTTGCCGATATGGCTCGGCCGGATGTCACCGATGCGTACGATAACGCCGGTTCGGTGGGATTAATGTTCGAGTTCGGCAAGTTCCGCATGCTCGATCTGGCGGACCAGCTCCTGCCGGGTGAGTATGACCTTGTCCATCCAAATAACCTGCTCGGCAAAGTGGACCTGTTCATGGTGAGCCATCACGGCTTCAAGGTCTCCAACTCGAAGATACTGGTTCATACAATCTGTCCGAAGGTGGCAATTATGAACAACGGGCCCCGCAAGGGCGGAGAAACGGAAGTTTTTGACGTCCTGGCCGGCTCTCCGGGCCTGGAGGATCTCTGGCAGTTGCATTATGCCCAAAGGGCCGGCAAGGAGAAGAACCGGCCTGAGAAATTTATTGCCAACATCGAATCACCATGCCAGGCTAAGATGATTAAAGTATCCGCCCAACGTGACGGCATTTTTACTGTAACCAATACACGAAACGAGTTCTCGAAGATTTACAAACCGTGACGGGAACACCGAGCGATAAAATATATTTCAGAATTCATAAATAATGTTGGAGAGTCGTTTGAATAATTAGCCAGAATTATCTGAGGAGTAGGTATGGTAATTTGCTGTTCTTGCAATATTTTCTTATGTCTAATCGGGGTGGGTGGACGATTTTCGAACTGCTGTCTCTATGTATCCAGTTACTCTAGATATCCACATAATTCCGTAAGTACTTTCTTGAATTAAACTTATCCCGGCTTCGCCAGGGACTCAAGCAGACAGCCTACTTTTGCTAAACTGCCTAAAATAACAAATGCCTATACAATGGACTTAGACGCCAAATTATAATATAGCCTACCGGAACAATCAATCCTGGATCATTGTATTTCGTCCCCCTCGGACTCATCGGGGGGTGGTTTCGTTTGCCAATCGTACCAACATTCTCTGGGTTCTTCCTTTGTACCTTCAGGCCAATGGCGGTATTTTTCACACGATTTACACTTTTTCTCGTCAATACGCTCACGACTTTCAGGGCAAAAACGGATGTTCCAGTTTCTTCCAGGCACCGTCCGCCCAGATAGTCTGGGGATGCGCCTTTTAAATAGAAGGCCTCTTTTTCTCCGACTACTACCGCCTCCTCTATGAGGTGGCTTTCGTAGCCGTTGGATGGGCTTCGGTGTACTGGCAGATTGATCTTGCAAATCAGGTGGTGTTGAAGTCTGGTCCTCTGTGGTTTCAGGAGGTTCATGCTCCTCTGTCGGAGATGATGTTTCCGAAGTGAATTCATCGGCTACCACACTTGGTTCATCTCCATCCATAACTGCATCACTCTCAGGAGCCAGCGGCGGGGTATTCTCAATACTTGCTTCAAGTTTGTCCAACTGCTGGGCCAAATCGTCCATGAATTGCTCATCATGCTCGGCTAGAGGATCAGCAAAACCGGGCGGGCTTTCAATGCTACGTTCAAGAGCGTTAAGCAGTGGGTCATCTAATGGATCCTGATTATCCAAAGGATTCGGTGGCTGTTCCATAGTTTGGTCCTTTATTTATGGGTTCTATTGTATCTCACTGCCGTTTCCATATTGCCAACCAACACATTACAGCAATAGTCGAGCCTGGAAAGGCAAGCCATTCGAAGAAGCTACATCGTGCTTAGTTGTCGGGCTCTTTCTTCTGAGTCTTCTGATCACGACTAATTACCACACAAGCCCAGTCAAAATCATCTGCCAGGCACCTGCCTGCATCCAGTAACCTTATTGATTCCTGGCAAACCTTGCTCGAATATTCGAGATTCTTTTTCAATGCCTCATCGAGTGCTTTCCTGGTTCGGCTGTCAGGCGTAACGGCTATCACCAGGTCAATACCAGAGATTCTCGCCTCAATTAAAATATTCTCTGCGTCGTATTTGAGATTGCTGCAGCACACTTCGACAATGATTCGCTGACCATCCGGTTCCATAACAAGAAGGTCCGGCTGCAGGCCCTGGTCACGGGTGACTGAACTGTTCCTCTGAAGACGCCACTTCGGGCCAATCAGGCCAATGCGTTTTTCAACCTGGCACAGAAGGTACTCGTGGATGATACCGGATTTGAACTTCTTGATGCGAATATTGCGCTTCTCTGCCCAGGCAATCCCCTTGTCTGTAAGCTGGAAGAATTTGATTTTTCCCCCAATAGTCTGTTTGACCTTTTTAATCAGACCCTTAGAGTCCAGTTCGGCGCGCGCCCGAAACTCTCTGGCCCTATCCATTCGCAGCACCTCACAGCGCTGCTCGATCGGCTCGGCGGGGGCTTCGCAGATTCTCACCATCACCAGCAGTGCATCTCCAGCAAGGTCATCCGGTGCCAACATTTTTGTGGCAGGGCCAGTTGTTTCTCGACGATTGTTCTCGCGCTCACTCCACCGGGTCGTTGAAAGCAAATCCTCCGCTTGCCGGCGCAGTTCCGGTTCTTCCGGCTTTGCCGGAAAGCTCATTTTCGGCACCTCAATTGCGAAAGGTTGAGGGTGGAGTGTATATTGGACCACAGCTCTACGTTGCTCCATCATCGCGATAGCTTCGGCCTGCCTTCGGTCCAAGCCCATAGAGCTTTGTACAGACCAGATACATCGGGCATTGACCAGACGCATCACAATACGACAGGCCAGATTACCCAGAATAGCCGGCGGCAGTTCACTGGGCACCTGATCGCACAATATGAGCGCAATACCGCGTTTACGAGCCGTCCGGAACATTCTGCAAAGAACACTCTCGCCGATATCCTGACGAGTCTTCTCACTGGCAAGCATATGAGCTTCTTCTATGATTACTACATGGGGCTTGTCATCGGACACACCTTCTCTGAATCTGGCCAACCACAAAAGCAAGAAACTCACCAGAAACTGCAGCGGTATGCCTGTCAAGCCGTGCAGCCGAAAAATAACCGACCGCTGGGACAAGCTCGAAAGCATATCACTATTCGTGATCTGGGCCGTTTGGTCGAAGATGATGGCCAGTGTGACAAGTCTATTAAGAAGGCTCTCTATGAAGCCTGCGCTTCGTGACTTGGGTCCAAACGGCAATCCCTGAAAATACTCGATTACCTCAAGCAGCGATGGCCAATTTGTTCCACCGGTGGTTATGCCTTTACGCTCGAGCAGCTTGGCCATGCCTATACGGAAAATGTTGAGGCTTCCATCCCGCAGGAAGGTCCCGCCTCGCAGCAAAAGACTCAATTCGTCCAGCCATTTAGCTGGCGAGATCCACTCTCCCGGCGGTTGAAATAGGTTAAGACGCAGCTGCTCAGGTTCCAAGCCCACCAATGTCCCGCCTGGCAGTGCCGGGCTCAATCGGGAGTATTCATCCTCGATATC
This sequence comes from uncultured Pirellulales bacterium, assembly GCA_964520535.1. Taxonomy (GTDB): domain Bacteria; phylum Planctomycetota; class Phycisphaerae; order Sedimentisphaerales; family Anaerobacaceae; genus JAFGPS01. The sequence continues at coordinate 4,194 of CAZFOQ010000134.1, forward strand.
AAAGATCCACAGTCGCAGACCCTCCTGAATCGCCTGTCTGGCCAGGTGCATGGCCAGGTAAGTTTTGCCGGTGCCATTGTGGCCGAATATGCCGAGGTGCTGGGTGATGATCTCTCCGGGCAGCGCAAATTGCGGTCCGGACATTCCCCCTTGTACAACTTGGCCTACGGACAGAATTCCCGGGTTAAGGTCACGAACCGGCCAGAAGACAGGCGGATCATCAGGATCAAACCCGGCCCGCACACAGCGTCGTTTCAAGAGGTTGCGAACGGTCTGGCTCATTTTGGGGTCGCGAATATATGCCTTCAGCAGCCGCCGGATAGCAGGGTCTTCACGATCCAGGAAATTTGCCATAAGTTCTATGTCTTCAGGAAGAATGTCCATCTTTACCATCCCTTTCTATTCTTCGCAGTAAAGCCGGACCGGCTCGTCCTGCTGCGATAGATACAATTAAGGCGGCCAGCAAGGGCACTAATGGTTCTGAGTATCCAACTTTGGATATTACGAATAGTGCCCAGAAAAAGCCAAATGCTGCCCCACCAAATACCGAAATCAAAAAAGCCCAGTGCCTGCCGATCCAGCGACGAAGTGGGCCGAGCAGCAGAACAATAACAACGATTGCCAATACCCATTTCATTTCAGTCAAGCCTCCAGAACATCCGCCAATAATGGACCCATTTGTGGCGCTGACAGTAACTCTTATCGCCATAGGTGGAGCCATGAACGCGGCAGACAACAGCACCGCAGTGGGCACATTGAAACATACAGCCTTCTGTAGAACATAAGACCTCACCTCCGAGCTCACAGATACCTGCTACGCGAACCTTATCATCGATAGTGTGTCCAAACGAGCACGTACCTGTCTGGATCACATCAACAATGCGGGGACCATCACGCTCATCCTCGAACTGGAAATGCTCTTTGTGGAACGGCGCCCCATCTTTGTCCAGTTTGCCACCAAGCACTCTTAATGTAGTATGTCGCGAACCGCCGCCTTTTCGACGAAACTCGCCACGCAGCCGGTTTATATTAGATCGTTTTGCCATATCGTATTCCTTTCCAGATGAATAGAGATGGCTTGCCGCAGAAATCTTGCAGTAAATGGGATATTTTTTGCATGCTGGCTTTTGGTTGGCTCTGCGCAAGGTTTATAAACCTATCGCGCCCATATATTATTATATGTACACAGATGCTCCAGACGTTCAGATTGGGACCTATTCAGACCTCTGGCGAAAGGGACGTTATCGCGTTGAGTTGACTGCCGAACTGCCTTGCGATCCCGCCGATGTAGATGCTGCCCTTCAACAGATGGGTTACGATATTGCGGATGCTGACCAGTGGGGCCGAACCTACCGTCACAGCCAAGACCACAACCGGACTGTCGAACTGGATGAATTAGAAGACCCAGGGGAGTATATAAAACTGGTCCTTCGCAACGGTGACCTCGATGAGTTGGATATTGACAAGGCTGAGGACGAGTTGGGCTCGCTTTATGCCAGAATATATCAGATGTGTCAGGGCAGATACGATGACAATGGCTACGACCCCTTGTATCATTCGGTGGATCTTGAGAGCGACCAATACCGCAGTCCTGATATAGAACAATTGCAGAATGGTAAATTGACTTATGACATCGTATAGCGCATACTTTTGGGTACTGCCTTTTGGTAATTGTGGCAATTACTGAAATTTTTTTGGTTTTTTGGTAAGAAATGTTCCGGATGGCTACTCTATTTCGAGTAGATGAAGGAAAATGTCCGGAGCTATTTTATGCCAATTAACCAGGTAGTCAGTAATGAATCGATAAAAAAGGTATGCAGGCCTGGGGAACAGCCGCCAAAACCATCGCAGCCTGCAAAAGGGAGTTCACATATGGCCAAGGCATCTACTTTCTGTCACTATCCGGAAGACCCTGATGGCTGTCGCCAGTTACTCATCCGGGCCTGGCGCGAGGGTTCTATAGGCGAATACTGTATAATGGAAGGACTTCGGGCAAATTTGAGTCAGTGCCGACAGGTACTACTGGAGGGCCTTTATGACAAGACCTCGCCACGAAGAGACTCAAGTGCCGAAACGACAGCCGCGCGCGGTCAGAGTAACGGTCTCGATGAGGCCTGTAAACAAGTTGTTCTTCTTGGCTATCCGTTAGAAATTAAGGCGGTACAAGAGGTTTTCCACGAGGCCTATTACAAATTAGTCCGATCTAAAATCTACAAGTTTGGCATCAGGGATAATGATGATCCGTCGGCGGATGATGTTTTTCAGAATGTCTTCCTTAACATACACAAGCAATTTCGAAAAGGAGCTTCCATAAGGGGCCCACTTGCCGTGTACGTTGCGAGAGTGACACTCTACGAGTGTTTTAGGTGGCTAAGAGACGCAGCCAGACGTACCAGCTTGCCGGAGGAGCAGGTGCAGATTGAAACATCGCTTTCAACTGCTCTTTTACCGCCTTCTGCAACCGAGTGCTGGGAGGATCTGGACCAAAGGCTGCTCCGTTCCGAACAGGGTAATCTGATAAATAGAATAATCCTTGCCCAGCGGTGTCTGGAGGCCTGCAGCACAGGTCAGAGACTTTCAGCCAAACAACTTAAAGCAAATTGGCAACGCCTGTTAGAGATGTCCGAGGAGTATCTGGCCGCTTTGTATGGAAAAGCTGTGAAGGAAGCTCGGGACCTTTTAGACAGAGGCATGGTACATATAGCGGCAGATATGATTAACGCAGGCCTTGCATCTCCATACCAGATGGCCGTAGTTTTCGCTGCCGGCACAGGAATGGATCTGAATCAAACAAAGAAGTTGCTCAAGCAGATTACCAGCCTCTCAGCTACTGCCATCTATACAAGGATTTGTCGCATCTACATGGCCTTACGTCCGCCTGGAACAAGAAGAAATAGTGATGGAACTCAGTAAAATTTTTACACTGACCAGAGGAGTATGTAAATGAACACGCAAAAGTGTATATCCGATGCTGATCTTGCCCGTCTGTGGGAAGATGACGTTACGCCGCAAGAGAAACAGGCCCTGGAGCAACATATCGAAATCTGTCCAGACTGCAGAACTCGCTGGCAGCAGATGTCAGCCGGAGCCCAACACGTGGAGACCCTCTTGTTTGAAACCGCCAGGAAAGCACGAATGAAAGGTGAATGTCTTTCTGATGACTTACTGGCCGGGTTCATCGATGAGACCTTAGGCCCGGAAAAGAGACATATGGTGGAAGATCACCTGGCTAAATGCTCACGTTGCAGGGAGGCTTTGGCTGAGAAGTTCACAGATGCCTATGCAAAAGAGGGTGATACCTGGTGGTCCAAATACGTAGCTCACCAGATACTGGGCATGCTTGTTCAGGTACCAGACCGGATCGACCGTTTTCTTGAGGCCCTGAACGTTACCACAGGTTCGCCCGTGCAGTCAGAGGCGATTGTCGAACTGCCGATGCTAAAGTCGGCCCATAGCGAGGCCAGACGTCTTGCCGCGGCGACGGGGGAGGCGTTCTTTGTGCAGACCCTCCGGCAGGAGGAGCCTGCGTTTGAATTCGAGCTTGTACAGTTTGGGGAACAAGTGCGAATAAGCGTCCGGTCACTGGGTGATGATTCACCTTACAAGAACTGTCTGGCCAGGCTTGAGCTATTCGAGGGAGATCTCTGTCGATGCTCACGGATCATTCTCATCGACAAAGGAGAAGGTGAGTGTGTACTTGAGCCGGAGGAGGCTCGCGGAGTGAGACCTCAGCAGGAGAATCTTGCCATGAAATTGGTGCCTATCGTAACCTTGGACCAGCTTGCCTCAGCAGGTAGCGATGCATATATGCCTATCTTAGGCAAGCTCTTGAGGCATGAGGAGCCGAAAATACGATGTGCTACTGTGGAGGTAATAGCTCGCATCTGTGGACCTCAGGCTCAATCGCTGATTAAACCGCTGGCTGACGATGAGGATGAGACGGTTCGCCAGACAGTTAAGAAAGCCTTAAACCAGTTCCCACAACCTTAAGGACAAGAGCAAACCGAATATGTAAGAATGAATGATTCTGCCGACAAGCTCAAAGAATTTTCTGATCTTATCGAAGAGCACAGGCCTCGCGAGGCGTTCGTGCTTTTCCTCAAACACGCAGAGGACAAGTCCTGGCGCGAACTGAAGAAACCAGCCTTGGCCATGCTGGATACGCTCTGTCAACGTGCTCTGCCGGAACTGCGGGAACAGTATACGCTTTGGACGGTCAATCATCCTGATCGACTTCGGCGGATGCTGGAACTGCTCACAGAGGCATTGGCCGTTAATTACCGCCGTGCCGCTACGGTGGATCAAATCGCCTGGCTTCGCTGTCTGCTGGCGATAGCAGAGGCTATGGCGGGCCGAGTTGAGCATGTTCACGAAGAGCTCTGCCTCATCCGTGCTGGTCCTGAGGTTGACTCTATCCCTGAACCAAATGGTACGTTTCGCAAACAGGTGCAGAGTATTGAACTGACGGAAAGAACAAGTATAGAGTTTTTGAAGCAGTTCTTTGCCTCTTACACCCAATTCCTCAAAAGAGTTGGCCAATATGAACTGTGCAACTATCTGGAAAGCCGCATTGGCAACTTATTGGGGTACATAGCCCGCGATGAGAAGCGGCCAGGGGTTGTCCAGGCACTGTTTTACGATAAAGTACAGGTGATTGGTCACTCAGGCTTCATTCATGTTACCATGGAACGTCAGCCACACAATGGGGATGAGGCACTATCAGGAGAAGCTATTGAATATGCCAGCAAGAAAACAGGCATTATTGATGTGGAGATGCGAGAGGCGGCTGTATACGCACGCCAGGCGGTCGATGCCTTTCTGAAGCGAACCGGCTATCCCGATGGCCTGTCTGAGCGTCTGGTTCGCTGGGAGATCGCCACTGTGCGGGGCGATGTGGTGAAGCTTGAACGGCAATTTCAAGGAGGGTCGGTAGCCCTGCCTTTGGCCGTTGGGATCATTTCAGAATACCTTGCCAGGTCCGTTCCCAACGATATCGCCTTGACCGGTGCTTTTACCGGGGCATCTATCACGGAGGGTCACATCCTCCCGGTGGACGGTATGCCTGAGAAGGTCAAGCACGCAGTTCTCTCAGGATGCCGGCTTATATATGTCCCTACCGCCAATTTCGCAGAGCTACATGGCAAACCTGCTCTGCGGAACCTCGTTAAAGAACACAATGCCCGCATTGTTGCTGTAGAGACCTTGGATAAGGTTTGTGAGGAGCTTTTTCCACCTGAGGGCAGTGGCCGGCTGCGAGATACTATCAAGGATACAGGGGCCAACTTGAAGCAAATCTTGTGTCCTTTCGCCTACCTTCGGAAACACGCATTAGCTAAACGTGCCCACGAACGCCACCGAATTCATATAGTTGTTTGCACTATTCTGACGGCCGCACTTGTGTTCTTGGAGGGCTGGATGCTTTACAAGGCCTTTGCTCCCGATTATCCACACCTTGGAGCCTGGACCAGAATCACCGCTTCTACGACACTCGTGCTTGCTGGCATGGGAGTTAGTTTCGCTCTGCCTGCTGCCTGCCTTCGCCACCTCAAAGCCTGGTCCTGGTACGTTGGCATAGCCGTTCTATCCATCTGTTTTGCTGCAGGGGTGCTTCTGGTTGGACCGATGTTGCCTGATTTTACAAGTATTAGCAGTATCTACAACGCTCCTCCGGTTGCTGGTTTAGTGAAGGACATGTTCCTGATGTGGGTCTTTGCTTGGGCCATAGCCGGCAATACATTTAATGCAGCCGCTGCGCTGGAAGATTTAGTCGCTAAGCGACAATTTGTCACTGCCCGACTTTGTCTGCGCTGGGATTCACCGCTGGAAACCCGCATGCCCCTACGTTGCGTTCACTTTCCCTGGAAATGGGGTTTTATCTCCATTGGAGTTGCCGTAGCTTACCTGATTGTGCTGGAGTTGAACTACTACTCCTCACTTGATATGAGCACAGTAGCCGCTTACTGGGAAACCTTCCTGGGCCTTGCCCGGGACCTGCTTTTTATAGCTGCCATTATAGAGGTGATGCTCTTTTATAAGACGTCTGTAGCCACTATTCGTGAAGCTGTGGCATGATACTTGTAGTCCCACTTGGCCAACTCTGCGCCTCCTGACTCCGGTGTTTGGCCAGCGATGCTTTCAGCCCATCCAAACACGATGATTCTGGCAGTTGGGTCTTTCCCCACCGTCAGAGCACCAATAACCCGGTGGAAGTTGTTTTCATTTTCACGTTTTCTATACTAATGAACATATTATCATATTTAACTGTTAACCCATTAACAGCACATACTTACATATTTTCAATACGCCTATACGTATGAAAATAACCCATTTGCGTAAATTAAGGCAGTTATGTCCAGCCAATGGGTACCAAAGAGACAACGAAACCATAATCTGCCATCTTCGGCGCTTCAGCGATTAGAAATAAACCGCCCAAAATCTATACAGAAAAAAAATAACTCTACCGTTAGTTATTCAGAACCCGGCCTATACTGTCGCGGTCGATCCAATTCCTGCCGGCCGTCTTATCTTTTTAATTATTGAAATCCAGGGGCCGTAACAAAGAATGATATTCCCCGGCAGCCAAATCAGGGATTTATTCTCACTCTCAGT
>CAZFOQ010000135.1:0-10753 GCA_964520535.1 uncultured Pirellulales bacterium
AAATAGGTAATATACAAAAAAAGTTTCTGGGTAATTCCATCTCCATAAAGCACACTGCAATCTTTGTGCCGAACAGGATTGGGATAAAGCTTATTTTTCAATTTGTATGGGAATTCAACAAATATATAATTATATCGACCTCTTGTTAAAAGGAGATGCAAAATGAAAGTCCGGATAAAGAAGTATATAACCTTGGTTGTAATTGTTGCCGTAATGGTCGGCGTCTTTATTTACGGCGATTTAAGTCAGGCGGATGATGCGACCGTGAAAGTCTCCGGGTCCGAGCCTGTATCGGCAAAACATATTTACGGCGTTCAATGCAGTTTGCGACCGGACAGGGACGAATGGCAGATTTCCGAAATACCAAAATTCAAGGCCTACGTACCGGGACCGGGAAATAACGATCTGTGGCTGGCGACAATCGTTCATCAGGGTTGCCAGATTCAGGTTGATGGGCAATCGTATCGTTACATTGGCCCCGAATGGGTAGGTGGCTTCGGCAGTTACGACCAAACTCAATGGCTGGCAAGGGTAGGTGGATATCTGACAGTTTCGCTGGACAAGAATAGCTGGCAGGCTGTAAGGGATCTAAAGTTGCTTGATTTGACGCCCGGCGAACACACAATCAGTCTGGGATGGGCCGGCTATAAGGCGAACCCAACCGGCAAAAGCGATCGTGAGGATAATCCGATTTTATTGATGAGCGAGCCGGTACGGATACAAATTATCGAATCGGAAGTTACGGCGCATGAAGTCGCACCGGGCGATGAACGACACCTGCAGGTTATGGAATTGTTCGACATATTCCTGAAGAAAGAGCCGCTCACGGAAACTGAACGAAAACTCGGCATCAGAACAGATTTAAGACTGTTTCACCATTGGCGGCCAAAGTTCATATGGGAGGACATTCCGTCTCTTCTGGAACTGGCACGGAATGAAGAATTGGTTAACGATATGCCCAGGTTGGTCAGCTCGTCTTACATAGGTGGGCCCTGCCGGAAGGGAATGATTGCCCTGTGGTTCATCGAGGGTCTCCGCTGGGAACAACTTTCATTGACAAGAGAAAAACAGCTTGGAGAAAAATACCACCCTGTATCTTTTCGTCTGCCGCTCAATCCTATTTGTATAAAAGAAGGCATGGGTATGGGTGAATGTTAGAAATCGGTGGAAATCCACAGGGCCGTCCTGCAGGCGTATCGTCGGTGGTGGTATCTTGTCGAGTCGCTTCCCGCCGGACAGGCGGCTGCTTTTTACCCGCTGGATCTTACTGACATGCAATGGTATGGGGCAGGAGAACGCTGGCGCAACCGGCCATTGGAAATCTACGAAGAGGTCTCTTCCGCGGGTATCGTAGCAGAAAGAACTATAAGACAGTGGAAATATGACGGTGACGAATATCAGCCGGATATAACCCTGCAAACTATCTATTACATGTTGAAGGATCCTGCCGCAAAAGCTCCTTTCGACAGTGACATGTTGAAAGTGAAAAAATTGTGCTTCACTATTACGACAGCCGGGGCAAGGAAAGTCGAGCCGTTGACATTGTGCCGGGCAGTGTTCGACTGGTAATGTAAAAACGTGGCCGCATTTTATCAGGATATAATAAAACATTGTTGTGAGTTGTTCGGCAGTTTTTATGTTAATTGTTTTCCGGCGAAGGTGTTCGCTTGGGCACTTCTCGCACTTTCAGCGGCAGTGAGGCAACTTGCTGGTCGTCAATTGTCAGATCAACTCTGTATTGGCCGTATTTATTAAATCTTAAGCCGTGGATATTCAGAATCATATTACGAATGATCGAATCTTCGTTGGGCGGCACGGTAATGGAAATAGCGTCCTTGAGGTCGGGGCCGATGATGTTCCCGTCTTCATCGATTATCGTGATTCTTACATCGTGCATGCCTTCTTCAAACTTTGAAAATCTTGCCCGAGCCACAACGGCACAGGACGGATGAACAGCGGGTATTTGCTTGGTCCAGATGATATCAAAAGCTCCCAGTATGTTCAGCTTCCCGCCACCGGCGGTTGCGCAGTCGCATAATAAAAATGCTTCTATTTCCATTGTTCTGTCTTTTAGTCATACTAATAGGCAAAGCCGCCTATAGTTTTTAGGGATATTTTTATTGCCGGATTATCCTCCGAATCGCTGTAACGGTCAAGCTAATTCCTGCAGAGTTTCATAAGATACCTGTTTCGTGGAAACAGTTTGCTTCGGTGGTTTATTGACTTTATAATGCACAACTACATCTTTTGTTTCGTTTTCTCGTGGTTGACATATTATCGTTGGATTAAAGGAGCAGGTATTATGAAAAACCAGAATATGATTCATTCAATTCGTAAAGTCACATTGGTTATCTTGACGTTAATGTTCATCACTATTGGATGTGAAAGGGAGCATAACAAGTATTCTGAGTTAACAGAATCTTCTGAACAGGTTCAATCTCTCAATGAAGAATCTTCCATTGATGCGGAAGATGAAGAATTAGGAGTGATTGTTGAACGTAATATACCTGTTCCCATGCGGGATGGAACTATTCTACGAGCGGATGTACATCGGCCGGATCGAGGCGGCCCTTATCCTGTACTTGTGCAGCGGACACGATATGGCAAGAGTGGTAATTTCGATCGATACGTGAAGGCCGGCTATATTGTCGTCGTTCAGGATGTTCGTGGCCTATACGCATCCGAAGGAGAGGCTCAACGGGGTCACGATCTTTGGAGGACTAGAATAGAAGCTGAAGATGGCTATGATACAGTAGAGTGGGCTGCAACGCTGGTTGGTTCAACGGGAAAAGTTGGAACGTTTGGTGCGTCATCCTTGGCTGGCTGTCAGTGGAAGCTTGCCTCTTTGGGTCCGCCATCACTTGTTGTAATGGTGGCTCGTAGTATGTTAGCTCGCCAGACTGATCAGTTTCCGAGTCGCATCCCCCGGCCATACGTTATTTTAAAGTCTCAAATGGTTATTTTCAATCCAGAGAGGTGGCGTCGGTTGAACCTTCCAGGAGTGCATACTGAATGGGAAGCTACTAAACTGTGGAATGAGGGGGAGTCAGAAAAGTGGGTTAATTTTCTTCCTTGGTGCGATTTACCCTACGAATTCACAGGGGGTCAGTCCGATGATAACGATATATTCTTTGCGGTTGATGGATATAATGAGTGGAAACTTTACGAAGGCTGTAAGGATATCCTGGTCCCTAATCTCGAGATTACTGGGTGGTATGATCACTGTAATAACGACATATTGTTTTTCCGGACGATGGTCAGTGAAGCCAAAACGGAGGTGGCTCGTGAAAACTCGCGGATTATCATTGGTCCATGGAGGCATGGTTCTCAAGGGTTGCGGCGCATCGGCTCCTTTGACTTCGGTCCAAATGCTAGCCTGGATAAATCCGCTGCGGAAATCCGCTGGTTCGACTACTGGCTTAAGCGCATTCAAAACGGGGTAGATAAGGAAGCGCCAGTGAAAATCTTTGTCATGGGAGACAATAAGTGGCGGGATGAGCAGGCTTGGCCCCTACAGCGTGCAAGGGACAGAGTCCTCTTTTTGACCAGTCGCGGACATGCCAACACTCCAAGTGGCGACGGAAAACTGGCTCAACGAGAGTCTAGACAGATGGGTAAGGATCAGTACGTTTATGATCCGGAAGATCCTGTCCCAACGCTTTTTGATCCAATGAATCGTTTATTCCCGATTGATTTACGACCACTGGCGAATCGGGAAGATATCCTTGTCTATCAGAGTGAGCCTTTGATCGAGCGAATGGAAGTAACTGGCAACCCGGTTGTTGAGTTGTATGCTTCTTCATCTGCCTCTGATACTGACTGGTTGGTAAGACTGATAGATGTTAATCCAAGCGGTCTTACGCGGAATATTTCTGAGGGAGTAGTTCGGGCACGTTATCGGGAAGGGCTCGATAAGCCGAAGTTTCTCAAGCCAGGCGAAGTGGTCAAATATGCAATCCGTATGAGCCCAACTTCTAATGCGTTCTTGCCGGGGCATCGGATACGCCTTGACATAACCAGCTCTGACTTTCCTAACTACGGAAGAAACCACAATACTGCAACAAACCAGAATGCTGATGCAACGTTGGTGACGGCGAATCAAACAATCCATCATGGTGGTGAACAGGCAACACGAATTATCCTCCCATGGATACCAAATTCAACAGAGGAAGAAAAGCCCGAAGCGGAACCGGAAAAGAAAACCTATCCTTTGCATCTAGTGCCGTTTCTAAAAAGTTAGTTTCACATTTTGTCATTCCAGCGAAGGCGGGAATCCGGGTTTTTGACCCTGGATTCCGTATCAAGTCCGGAATGACATAAGAAAAAAAGTTAAACTTATTTAATGGAAACGGCACTAGCTGTACAAAAAGGTAATATCGAACAGATTAAACTCCTGATTCAGGAGGGTGTCGATGTTAACGCCGAAGATGATGAAGAAGAGACCCCCTTGGGGCATGCAGTCGAGGAAGGTAATGTATCAGTAGTACAACTGCTTATTGAATATGGTGCTGATGTCAATGCTGGTAATCGCTTAACACCTTTACAACTGGCACCTTATAACAAAAGGAACAGCTTAGAGATGGTTGAGCTACTTATCGCTAAAGGTGCCGATATCAACGCAGGGCCTTGGACAGCGCTTCATAGTGCAAGTGGGGCAGGGAACAAAGAAATAGCGGAGCTTCTGATTCAAAAAGGCGCCGATATCAATGCAAAGGATGATAGGAGAAGAACACCTCTATATTTAGCAGCTGGCGCCAATAGGATAAATACGGTTGAGCTACTTATCGTCGCAAAAGCCGACATCAACGCAAAGGATAACCATGGATTGACTGTTTTGCATAATGCATCTGTGCGGGGCTGCCCAGATATTGCCGAACTGCTTCTCTCCAAAGGGGCCAAGGTTGATGAAAGAGATGAAATATATTACTTTACAGCCCTGCATTATGCCGCAAGGTTCGGTAACAAAGACGTTGCAGAAGTCTTAATCGCCAATGGTGCAGATATAACAGCAAAGGATAAATGGGATTACCAGCCCATACACTGGGCAGCCTATCACGACCGTCCTGATATTATTGAGTTGCTCATCGCTAACGGTGCTGATGTCAATGCCAAGACCTCTTTGGGCCAGACGCCGTTGCAGTTAGCCACACCAAGGAGAAATACGGCCGCTATCGAAGTGCTGAGCAAGCATGGAGCAAAGGAATAAAATTGCACCGTTAATGGATTCCGTATCAAGGACAATTTCCGGAATATCCTTGTTTTTTAGCTGGTTTTGGGTATAATGCGCACAGGGTATGGGGGATAGGGTTTAGGGGGTAGCGGAGAAAAGCAGTTCATTGGAGAATTAGAGAATTGGCGAATTAGAATGCGGAGTATAGAGGTTGTATCCAAATCAAACCTCAAAATGCAAAATTACAAATTTAGCCATGGCACCTGTGGCCATGGGAAGTTCGACAAATGTCGAGAGTTCTCTACAAATCGCACTTTTTATGCAAAACAAAGCCAATTTCAAAAAAAGTCAAGTGAACGTAACAACATTGATAACAAAGGATTATGAAAATAAATCGCACTGGACATTTGGTGAAAACAAACCCAAAATAAAGCCAAACAAAGCCAATCCACTGGCCGGCTGCCGTAAACTCGAAATCCCAAATCTGAAACCCTAAACACATGGATTCAGTAGAAAAAATGAAAAACAAAGCCAATTCAAAGCCAAACAAAGCCAATTTATTCCCCCCGACACGGGGCCGGGGGCTAAATATGGGAGCTAATCGAAAATTGGCCCGATTTTTTCAAGAGAATCGCAAAACTTATCTGGATTTATCAGCCGATATGTATTAAAAGGGGTATCTGCTACCAGACAAGAGGAGTTGATATGACACCGGATAAGCTGAAAATTTACAAAAAACCAAATCTACATAATCCTCGGTTGCTGCTTGGTTTCTCCGGCTGGATGGACGGCGGAGATGTCTCGACGGGGACGGTTGAGTGTCTTGTCGAGAAGCTCGATGCAGAGAAACTTGCTGAGATCGACCCTAATGGATTTTATATCTACAGTTTTCCCGGCTCAATGGATATAACCGCACTATTTCGCCCGCATACGAAGATAAAGGATGGCGAAATCCGGTCTTATGATACACCAGCAAACGCATTTTTCTTTAGCGAGATGGACAATCTTATACTATTTTTAGGTAAAGAACCGAATTTAAGGTGGGAAGAATATTCCGATTGTATTTTCTCGTTATGTGATGAGTTTGGCGTGGAGATGATATATTTTATTGGCAGCGTGGCAGGCCTTGTTCCCCATACGCGCGAGCCGAGACTTTTTTGTTTCGTTTCAGCCCGAAAGCTCAAGGAGACTTTCCGACATTATGGTGTAAGTTTTTCCAGTTACGAGGGGCCTGCGAGCATCGTTACTCACTTGGCCGCCCGTTGTGCACAGCGAGGCTTGAATATGGTCAGTCTGGTGGCCACAATTCCTGCATACGTGCAGGGCAATAATCCCAAGTGCATAACAGCGGTGACGAGACGGCTGGTTGGTATGTTGGAGGTACAAATAGAACTTGAAGACCTGCAGGTGATTAGTGATGAATTCGAAAGGAAGTTGAGCGAGGCTGTGCAGGAGCAGCCGGAATTGGCCAGTAACATCAACAAGTTGGAGGAAGACTACGACAACGAGATTTTTAATAATGAAATGGGGGAATTGAAACATTGGCTGGAGCAGCAGGGTATCAGGGTCGATTAAAAGCTAAGTCGGTCTCATTCCACGATACATAAACATAGTTCTCAATTAGTTAAAATCAAGATTTTATATAAACTTTAAGGTATACTGCCGAAGATAAAATTGCGTTTGCGCTCCAAATAGAATCACACTGATACTTAGAAGTTTGCCTCTTAAATAATTTTACTTTTTCGTGTATTGAGGGTTGCAAGCTGAATAAAATATTTTAAATTGCAGGATATATAAAGTGCTCCATTTAATTAAAAAAAATGGATGTTTCCATACCGGCCCAGATGCACACTTAGGAGAGACAGGAAAAACAAAATAAGAAATAGCAATGTTAAAAAGTAAAAGTATATATAAGTGAAGGGATAGTCCTATTTCATGAAAGGTTGTATACCGTGCATAATCACGTTCATTACTCAACTAATCGCCAACTAAAGTCTGTTGAGTCTACAATCAATATTGTGGTCTTCCTTCTGGCTTGTTTGTTAATTATTCCTCTGTGCAGTTGTAGAAGTCGAGAATTACAGTTTTTTAAGAGTGAAAAGACATTGGCCCGGTCTAATGTCTCGGTGGATGCGCTTCAAAACCGGCTTGATGAGTTTGAGGAAGTCTTTACCAGCAGGACAAAAGCAGCCGCAGCAGAAATCGACCGTCTCTCGGGCGACCCAAAAATAATGAAAATGACGCTATTGTGGCGAAGCCGTGCTATCCCTGCATTGCACAACATCCTTGAACAACCACAGCCGATGGTCGTTTTAGTCGATTGCTGGCTGCTTTGTATAAGGCTAACCAACTATATCGAATCCGGAGAAGCAGCTAATATCTTCGGAGACTTTCAACCTGTTGCGCTGGCCACCGCCAAAGAAATCGAGGCCCGAATTGAAGATATTGCCCGAAATGTATTGTCTGAAGAGCTTTTTAACCAGACAGTCGATGGTTTGCGAAGTCTGGCCCTGGCCAATCCAATCCAAAGCGGTTTCAGCAAGACTTTGATGTATTCAACACAAGTCAAGAAGGACCAACCGGGTTTGTTCGAATCAGTCGTTAGTATTCCTCTTTCACCGGTGCGTGCTCTCGAAGGAGTTGATCGTACTCCGGCGGCTATCTATGACTTTTCCACGACGACCCGGCGGCTGACCGATGTCGTGCAGGAGTTGCCCGAGTCGTCCCGCTGGCAGCTTCTGCTTTTATTATATGATCTCGAAGAAACAGAAATGGCCAAGTCATTTCTGAGCAGTCTCCAGAACATTTCTGACAGCAGCGCCAAGTTAGCTACCACGACGGAACAATTTTCATCCCTACTTGAAGATTCGGACGAAAGTCAGGATCAAATTCGCCAAACTCTTCGGCAGGTCGACGAAACGGCAGCCCAGTTACGGCAGCTTTTTAATGCCGCCCAACAGACAGCTACCGTGTTTTCACAAACCGCCCGTGATGTGAATACGGCTCTTTCCAGTTGGACAGAAGCCGCCCGAGCTACCGATGATGCTATAAGACAGATTAAACCCCAGACCAGTCAAATCGGTGCCGAACCAGCTCCTAAAATGGATTTGAAGGAAACTGCCCAGGCTGTAAGAGAGGCTGCAAACGAGATCAAGTTGATCAGCGAGGAACTGCCGGCCCGGACGGAACAAGTTGTTGCACAGATTAACTCATTGACCACTCGTCTGACAATAAATCTCGCAATACTTATAGTGTTGGTTTTTTGTCTTTTTGTTGCCTACTACCTGATAAGAAGTAAGTCGAGGTTATCAACAAAATAGCCTTATCATATTTTGGCCTAATTATTTCTCGGGTGTTAGAAAGGATGTGCAGAGATGTGGTTCAAAACAGAAGAAACGCTCAGCGAAAGTCAGGTCCAGTCCGCACTAAAGTATATTATCAAAGATGGCGTGGCATCACAAGCCATGGGGATATTGACAGGAGGGGCGTTTCTTGTCGCTTTTGCCGTAAAGCTTGGAGCATCCAATCTGGTTATAGGATTATTGGCGGCAATCGGCCCTTTGGCACAGTTGCTTCAATTGCCTTCGATATTCATCGTTGAAAAGATACGAAACAGGAGGTTGATTACAGTCGTTGCAGCGGCTTTGAGCAGACTTTGTTGGTTGGTTATTGCCCTGAGTCCGTTTATATTTCCGGCAAAGATTGCTATAACGATTTTATTGGTATTGCTTGCAGCGGTTTCAGCCTTTGGAGCGGTTTCGGGCTGTAGCTGGAATTCCTGGATGAGAGATATTATCCCGGAAAATGTTATGGGCTCGTTCTTTTCTAAAAGGATGCGGATTGCCACCGGTGTTGGGATAGCTTTGAGTATAATTGCTGCCTTATATCTGGACTTCTGGAAAAAGCAGTTTGCCTCGCACGAACTGGCCGGTTATTCGATTTTATTTTTTATTGGTTTTGTCGCCGGGATACTCGGAGTTTTTTTTCTGGCGAAAACACCGGAAATTCGAATGCCCCGGGTTCAGGAAAGAGCCAAGATTTTCAAGTTACTTTCGCTGCCGTTTAAGGATGAGAATTTCAGGAAGCTGATCGCTTTTATGTGCTCCTGGAATTTTGCTGTCAATCTGGCAGGGCCATTCTTTATGGTTTATATGCTGAAAAGATTGGGTTTGAGCATGTCTTTCATCATAGCCCTTTCTATTGTCAGCCAGGTCATGAACTTTCTGTTTCTTAAAATCTGGGGCAAATATACAGACCGTTTCAGCAACAAGTCAGTCTTGGCAATCAGCGGACCGTTATTTATGATCTCGATTCTTGCCTGGACGTTTACAACGATGCCGGAAAAGTACTTTTTGACAATACCGTTGCTTATTCTAATCCATATTGTCATGGGACTTTCGTCGGCGGGGGTTTTTCTTGCTTCAGGTAATATCAGTCTGAAGCTGGCTCCAAAAGGACAGGCGACAGCTTATCTGGCGACCAATACCATAATGAACTCGATTGCCGCCGGTATTGCACCGATATTAGGCGGCATGTTTGCGGACTTTTTCGCGGGCAGAGAGTTGGCCTGGACGCTAAATTATAAAAGCCCAACAGGTGAATTTTCACTGGCGACTTTGAATCTTCAACAATGGGATTTCTTCTTTGCCTTTGCCTTTTTGATCGGACTATATGCCATTCACAGGTTAGCTATGGTTAAAGAAGCCGGGGAAGTTGAGGAAAAAATCGTTGCCAATGAACTTTTCAACGAAGTGAGAACGCAGGTAAGAATACTTTCATCCGTTGAGGGATTAAGGCAAATGGTCAGCTTCCCATTATCAATGGTCAGAAATATTACTGAAAGGATAAAACCTAATGGGAAAGAAAAGACAACCTAAAAGGCATTCGAAAAAAGCGGGACTGCCGCCGGGGACGCTGGTATATACCGGCGAAAGGAAGCTGGAGTCCGTACGGATTACTGTCATAGATTATGACCAAAGCAGCTTTCAGGAAAAGCAGATTTCCAAAATTGAAGATTGCTTCGAATTTAAAAAGACCCCAACGGTAACCTGGATCAATATTGATGGGCTGCATGACGTCGAGATTATAGAAAAAATAGGCAAACACTATGATTTTCATCCCTTAGTGCTTGAAGATATACTACACACGGGCCAAAGGCCGAAATTTGAGGACCTCGAAAACTATATTTTTATCGTTTTAATGATGCTTCGATTCGATGATGAAAGTCAAACCGTGCTGTCGGAGCAGGTCAGCCTGGTCCTGGGGCCTAACTACGTCATTTCGTTCCAGGAAAATATAGGCGATGTCTTTGAGCAAATACGAGACAGGATAAGAAACGCCAAAGGCAGGATCCGGAAAATGGGCTCGGACTATCTTATGTATGTTTTGTTAGATGCGATAGTTGACAGCTATTTCGGGATACTGGAAAAACTTGGGGAGAAAATAGAATTGATGGAAGAAAAGCTGGTCAGCGATCCGACCGAGCAGACGCTTCAGCAGATACATAATATGAAGAAGGAAATGGTCTATTTGAGAAAATCCGTATGGCCTTTAAGAGAACTAATCAGCGGCGTCGAACGTAGT
>CAZFOQ010000136.1:0-10741 GCA_964520535.1 uncultured Pirellulales bacterium
CTATGAGAACTGGAGTGGCCATTCAAACCTCCAACTACGTTCGGGACAATGTCAATCTGCGAAATTTACAACGGATGACTGTTCAGATAGTATACTATCTTTTAAAGAAATTGACCCAATAACTTTGCAAGGAATTCTCTTTCTCATCAAACCACCCCAGTTAATAAGATGATTTTACCAAATCCACGAGCTTAAATCAAGAGAAAATTCGCAAGCTGAGTCATAGTTTTTGCTGCATCTGATATGTTGTTTTTATAAATCAGATATTATGGGTGGTAAGGAAAATTTAATGGATCACCATCATCTCCATAGATAAAATGTTTTAAGAATATAACTGAGGAATATGTATATGCAGATTATTGCCAAATGTCCTGAATGCAATTATACCTGGATGCTCAAAGGAAATGCCGCCGATCGGAGAATAAGCTGCTGCAAGTGTGGCACACTATTTAAAGTCCCAAAGCTGGATGATTTGCCAAAGGCAACCAAAGCGATTAAACAGGCAAAGGGTGATATCTATGTGGATGAAGCCGGAAATACTTTCGGTTGATGACTTGTATATCACGACTTCGTTATGCCATGTAATTCTTCGAGGATGGTTGTTTTTGAGATTCCATTAATGAGCTTTTCTTTGAAATAGTCCTATCCATCTGTTGTGCCAACTGTGTCAGTTTCTTTGGTAGGGGCAGGCTGTTTTACAAAATTCTTCACTCAATGAATCAGTTTCTTCAAAACAGGACTCAATTAACTCATCAATATGTGCTGTGGCTACACAAATAGAAGTATCTGCTGCGCCATAATATACCTTAACTTCTCCATCGTCTTCGACGATAGCGCCGCTGGCAAAAACTACATTCCCGACATCACCAATCCGTTCATATTCTTCTCTCGGCGAAAGCACTGGATTAAGACAGCGACCGATTACTTTAGCAGGATTGTCCAGATCAAGCATAACCGTGCCGATTCGGTAGATAGGACCAGAAGAAGTCATCTTAAAGCCGTGGTATATTTCCAGCCATCCGCAGTCAGTCCGAATAGGAGGAACAGAAGCACCAATGCGTGATGAATCCCAATATCGAGATCTTGGGGAAATGATCAGTTCGCTGCATCCCCAGTTTTTCAAATCAGGTGAATAAGAGATCCAAATGCTTCCGACACCGTTGCCAATAGGGCGATCCAACCGGGCATAGTAACCTTTGATTTTTTCCGGGAAAAGTACACCATCTTTGTTTCCGGGTCCGGAGACTAAAGCAATCCGTTCAAATTTTTCAAAATCATTCGTACGAGCCAGTGCTATACGATGTCCATATCCAGAGACGGCTGTGTACATGATATAATACCAATCGTCAATCAATGTTAATCGTGGATCTTCAAGTCCATTTTCCTCCCATATCGCAAAAGGTCCCTCTTCGACCGGAAGCATACAAGGTTGGTCATCTACATTGAAATTCAGCCCATCCTCGCTTCTCGCCAGGCAAAAGAAGGAGTATCCCTGCTGGCCTTCAACACGTAATAAAAGCAAATATTCACCACCGAATTTTACGGGAGTACCGTTAAAAACGGTGTTGTTCTGCAATGGTACGTTATCATAGGTGATGATTGGATTATGTTCCCATCGGCGCAACAGGTCTCGTTCTCGCTTTTGTATCATAGCTAATATTACTCCTGACTCTCCTGACATATTTGAATGACCTCATCAACAGCAGCGATACCTAAACAGATACAACTGTCGGATGCACCGTAGTATACTTTAATATGTCCGGCATCTTCCAATAATGCACCACAGGAGAATACTATATTTCCAACGTCGCCGATGCGTTCATATTTCTCACGAGGTGCTAAGATCGGAATATTCGAACGCCCTAATACACAGGATGGTTCATTTTTGTCGAGAATTGCCGCTCCCAGACGAACCAAGGGCCCCGCGGAAGTGTCTTTTTCGCCGTAATAAATAAGCAGCCAACCCTGCTCAATCTCTATTGGCGGACCGGCAGCTCCAACGCGGTTCGAATCCCAGTACCCGCCCCTCGGCGTTAGAACAACCTTGGACGAGCCCCAATGGATCAAATCATCGGAGTAGCTAATCCAAATGCTATCACCCGCTGACGGGCGTTCCAGCATTGCATAGCGGCCTTCAAATACCCTTGTGAATAAACAGGCACTTTTTGTGTCCGGCTCTGAAATCAACTGAATTCTCTCAACCGTCTGAAAATCATTTGTTCGAGCCAGTCCGATTCGTCTGCCATGTTCACTTTCAGCTAAGTATGTTATGTAGTATGTTGAGTTAATTTCAGTTATACGTGGGTCAAAAATACCAAAAGTTTCATATCGAACAAATGGTTCAACCCTGGATGCGGTCATGAACGGCTCCGGTTCAACGAGAAACTTATACCCATCCGCACTATGGGCCATATATATGCAACCTAATCCTTCCCGGGTTTCAACGGTTAGCAGTAACAGATATTGGTCATGAAAACGTATCACACCGGCATTCCAAATATCACTACATTCCAAGGGAAGGTCATCAATCGAAATCAGTGGATTATACTTATAGCGTTGAATAATATCTTGCCCGGTTTTGTGAGCTATCCGATACATTAGCTTTGGCCTTTCTGTCTCGTTGATTTACCACGGCTGTCTTTATTACTGTTGAGTGTTTTTTGTATCGGCTCCTTGGGTTGTTCTATGCCAAGTGCTTTTTCGATTCTTGAGGTTCTTTCACAAAGTTCCTCTAACCTGACATCAATGGATTCAATTTTTTTTGCAGTGCTTTTAATGTCTGTGTCAATAGTTACTAAATTTTTCTCAACCAGATCCATATACCGGTCCATCAAACGCTCATAAGCACCCAAAGTATGGATAGCATCGGTTCTGTATTCCGGCATAGTAATTTGAGGATGGACCTCATAAGTTCTTTGACTACCCTGGATTGATGTGAATGACCAGACTATCATTATGCCGGCAACAGCAGCCGCAGTAATTGCCAAGAGATTCTTATTATTACTCATTGGATTATCTCCTATGTGTCTTCCCTTGTTTATCGGCAGAAAAGGATAATAAACTATTGAAGGTTCGAAAAAATTTGAGATTTTAAAACAAAGATATGGCACCAAGCAGGATGTGCCAAGCCGGCAAAAAGTTGTTCCGATAAACTGTGGCTAAACAATATAGCTTCAAGGCACTTTGTAAAGATCAAACCGCAGGCTTAAGGCTTCGGATAGTCTGGTCTAAAGACAGCTCCGCATAACAAATGGAAGTGTCGGCAGCGCCGTAATATATCTTAAGCTTATCACCTTCACAAAGCAAACCGCAGCTAAACACCACATTTCCAAAAAAGCCCTTGCACTCGTAATCCGCTTGTGGTTCAAGGATTGGTTTGTTTGTCCTTGCGATGATTTTCCACGGCTCTCGGCTATCCACCAGTACAGCACCGAGGCTATAACGATTTTTCAGGTCTACTCCATGATAAATCTCCAGCCATCCCTTATCGACTCTGAATGGTACGGCACTGGCACCAATCTTGACTTCGTCCCAGTAACCTGGGCGAGGTCCCATTAAGTGATGATGATTCCCCCAACAATTCAGGTCTGATGACTCTGCAATCCAGATCTGATGCTTCTCAAACAAAGTTGATGCAGGTCTGTGCAGAGAATAATACTTCCCTTGAATTTTCGCAGGAAAGACTACTACATCTTTGTTGTCTGGACAAAATATAATCCCATGACGCTGAAAAGAGCTAAAATCCTGTGTGGAGATTAGGCAGGTTGTCACTCCAGCGGAAGAAACACCCACATAGCTGATATAGTATGTACCATTAAGAAAGGTAATTCTGGGATCTTCAAGGCCGAAAGTCTCATATTCAGTTGCCGGCCAAATCGAAGGTGTCTCTTCAATATCAAAATTGATTCCATTTTTGCTGCGTGCCAGTCTCAAATGGGAAATAGATGTTAGATAAGTTTGCTCCGGCGTTATTATTAGCCTCGGGTCCGTATAATCATTGTCAGGATTATTTATCGAAAATTCTTTTACGATAAACTCATCTGCGATAATATCATAAACAGCAGTTAATATAATTCCAGGATAGATATTTATCGGCCTTTCTGCCACTCGAAGAAGCAAGATTATCTCATCACCAAAACGAGTTACACCGGCATTAAAAACACCAATCACTTCAAAATCGTCCCTGGAAGGTTTAACATCCTTCGGCTCGATGAGCGGATTATCGGGCGAGCGAAATACTCTCACTATACAACTCCTTCTGTCTTTAATTTTTTTAAACAAGAGCATCCAATTTGGCACATGGCGACTCTACTGTCGATAATAACGGCTCAAAGCAAAGTGTGCAAGAAGTTCCATAGAAGACGTTGATTATGTCAGCTTAATGTAGGAGCTACAGAAAAACTTTTCAAGAGTACGGAGGCTGAGCTTGAGCCAATCGCTCAAGCAATCTTCACAGTAACAATCAAGGGAATAAAATCATTTTTCAAGATAACAAATATTGGCAACGAAATTCTGCCGGAAAATTCCACTTCACCGAAGCTCGTTTCCCTATATATTGAAAACGAATGCAGCATATCCCGCCTGCTTACCGAGAGGGATTTTCCGTTTTTATTTACAGACAACGATAATATAGCAGATTAGTTACCCCCGAATCTGGATATGGTAATCTTTGTTATTCCATAGAACTCTTGGAACTCTTGGTCTGACGTAAATTTGCCTTCAACAGCTACATCGAGCTCACCATAGTATCCGGGTATAGCACTCATCAGTTCATTCACATCGAACCAGGCAATAAATATTATCCCGTCGCTTGTCTCGACCGGAAGTTGAGTTCTTGCCTTGATATTACCCTCGAAGTTCTCTGGAGAGAGAATGGAGAGAGCAGCCGGCTCATCGCTGATATCGCTCACTTCAATATTTGTATCTTCTGGTAACTGAAGAACGGCTTTTAAATTTACCTGGGCACCGTTGCGTCTGATTGTGCTGGGATATATCTGCAGATCACCCGACAGATCTCCGATTGGTGGTGGGATTTCACTCGTAACAATCTTAATATTCGCTGTTGCGGGAGGCATTTCATTGCTGTTGATATAGACAAAATTGGTTATAGTCGATCCAGGAGCGGCATCTGGATTCACCTGTACTGTTAACTGCATTTCGATTGCTGATTTAGGAGCCAGAGACGGATAGAACCACGTATAAGTGTGCATATCGGGATCATAGACTCCGGATATTTCATTGCTCTGAGCCGAGATAAAGCTTACTTCATCCGGCAGTATATCAACGATAGAAACATCTGTTATAGCGTCAACAAGATCATTACTGTCAAAGCAAATTTTATAGGTAATCTTGTCATTTGGGTCGATATTTTCGATCTCGTAAACAGTGCCCACGATGCTCTTACTCAGATTTAGGTTTATTGTCTTTACAGTGAATCCTGTCCAATTGTCGTGATTGGTAAAAGCGAAGTATCCAGTAAAATCGGCCCAGGGATTACTTTCGCCGATTGTTGCGTATTTCCCATCCGGCGGGCCAAGCAGATTGTCAGGTTGGGTTACGTTAGAAAGTTCAAAACTTTCTTTAAAAGAAGAGTAATGGGACCCATCTGAGCCCTGAATGCTATCGAGAAGAAACTGCCCTTTTGTGGCAATTAGATAATGCTTGTATTTGCCGGTAAAAGTCGCAGTTTGGCCCTCCGCTTCCCCCAGCTTTATATACCCATATGCTTCCAGTTGGTCGATATCTCCAAAACCTCCTGAAAGGAATTTACCTGGCTCATCCATTCCGACGAAGGTCTCACCACCCCAAACCTCATATCTGTTAGAGGGCTGACCAATCACGATAAACTCAGACTTGCTTTGGCTGTACTTGCCAACATCAACCGATATTTTATTTTCACTGGATGAGGCCCATTGTCCAAAAGCCAGCCTGGCTTCCCAGAGTCCATCTGTTAGATAAACCGGCCCCCAACGGGTTTTATTCTTATCCAGGATATCTTCTTTATCACCGTCAGTCCTATGTTCATCCACATTTATGCTAATTTCCGTTGTGTTTTTGTCCTTACATGGCTCCCACATAAATATCACAGGAGATGTTGCTGCTTGATTATATAACGGAGATATTAAGACCGGCTCCTGAATAGGTTGTGGGATTGGATCCTGGGTGCCCGGGATGCCGAACCATACGGTTATTTGGTCATTGGAGCTGATTGGGGGGATTAGAGAATCAATTAGATAATGTACTGTTATTGTATATTCTCCATCGCCATAGGCCCGTAAATCATCAAGACTTGTAGATCTGGCTCTGTATTCCCATCTTGCCATATTCAATTCGGGATCATATTTATATGATGTCCAGATGCCGTCTGACCATTGACCGGGTAGCTTTGGAATCTGGAATGTGTAACCAGCCGGTGTTAAAAAATCTATGCCCTCAACATGGGCTTCCACGTTGAATGCGGCGAAAGCCGGGTCGACCAAAGCCTCGATTTCCAATTGGAATTCATACATCAAATCTGTACTGTCAGTTGGATCGTTGTAATCCCAGATTTGATTAATTTTAATGTTCATTGATGAAATATAATCTGATATATCTTCAGCTTCGGTTATGGTGATTGTGGCTTGTCCATAGAAGCTTTGACCCGATATGAGCTTGCCTATAACTTCCAAGTTGAATTGGCCGTAGCCAGATATGGCATCCAGCAGTGCGGCCTTATCGAACACGGCTGTAATGACAGTTCTGCCCTCTGTTTCAGTTACAAGTTGTTCGCGTGCTTTTATGTTACCAGGGTAAAGTACCAACAGTTTAGTTACATCAACATCACTTATTTCATAACCTTCGGGCAACTTCATAACAGCCGTGATGTCAGTGAGATCATTATCACGTCTGATTGTGCTGGGAATGATCTGTAGATCTTCAACCTCCAGATCACCAATTTGCCCTCCACCTTCAACGGTTACAATATCAACACTCGCTGTTGCAGGAGGCGTTTCTTCGCTGTCGATAGTTACTATATTAGTAATAGTCTTACCCAAAGCCACGTCTTCATTTACCTTAACTATTAAATCCATGCGGTTAATATCACCTGGCGAAATAAATTGAAACGACCAGGTGTATGTGTGGGTATTATCATCATAATGTCTGATAATTCCATCGCCATCAGCTTTAACAAAGCTTACCTCCTGCGGTAAGATATCAACAATAGAAACATTAAAAATTGGTTGAACAATGTCATTACCATCGAAGCAAATACGATAGGTGACGATATTACCGACACCCACTAACATAACTTCACCTTCAGGAGCACCTATTACGCTCTTGCTCACATTAAGTGGATTTAGAGCTGGAGCTTTTGTAGTCGTAAAACTCCAGATATCCCCTGCTGTAGAACCCTGAGAATTCTTGGCATCAACACGCCAATAGTATTTTGTGCCGTACGATAAGATACCCGGATTGAATGTTGTTCCATACTGGTTGCCCCTGAATGCACTATCATCTAAGTTGAGATCATTACCAAAATAAATATCAAAGCTCGTTTCACCTCCGCCGCTTGACCAACTCAGATTAATATCTATTGGTTGGTCTTTTGCCCCATTGCTTGGATTGGGATTGGTAGTTTTATTTGGATTCCCCGACGGTGCAGGCGGAGAGCCGGGACTTACAGTGACAAGATAACCATCTTTAACATTGCCAAAACCGTCATACTTAACACCTGAGACCTCAATATTATAGGCGTTTCCTGATGTTGGGTAATACCTGTTCTCCCTGAATCCGGTCACCTGTCCCAAAGAGTTATAGGTGCTGTCATATATATGAGTCGCAAAATAAAATCCGTTTGCAATTCCCTCAGCATAATATTCAATAACTTGACTTAAAGAATTGTATTGTATATTGTCAAGAGTAATGTCATAAGGCGACTCAGCCGAGTAATGGGTCGGAGAAAACCAACACGAAGGACGCTCTTCAGTAATACGAACTCCAGGACTGTCACCATCTAAAACACGTTCCCACTGTTGTGCCTGAGCGGTCTGAAAGAGACTCAGGACTAAAAGAATAGCTAATATGTTCGATGCACTATTAAACATCTTGTGCTTCTTTTTAATATCTCCTCGGGCTATCATTATCATTTCTCCTTTGAAAAAAAGCATTTTTCACTTAACAGAATCTCATATCCACTGCTTTTAAAGGCTCCTATCCACATAAAGTGCAACAATACCATCATTACATATCGCCTTAGTTTTTCTCCATCACTGGACGAAATTTTCAGCGGAGACGAGATCCGTGCCGCATCATGATAAATGCGGTGACAAACCTTGCGTGTGAAAAATCTTTTCTGGAGTAGAAAGAACCGATTTCACCACACTCCTTGAAAATCATACCTTTTAGTTTACATAATCAGAGAACATTTGTCAAGAAAAATGCCGTAACACGTGTCTTTGAAAATACTTACAAAGAAAGCCACATCCTGTCGGTGTTTCACCCTGATTAAGTATTTTCTTTGGTTCAAAATAACAGAAAAACAGCTTAAATCAGGTTAGTATACACAATTATCTGACTATTCTCTGCAACCAATCAGCATTTGAAAAGAACTGAGAGGGAAATTATATAATTGGCATTGTGTGGATATATTCCTGCTTTTTTTCTGGATTTACTTGGCAGGTGATGGACTTGCGGCGAGCCAGTTATCCGGATCGTTGCCGTAATCGGAAAGAACTTTACGAGTAAGGGATTGGCCGTCACCATCCGCCTGACTCGGCCAGAGGTCCACTCCGCCGGGACAATCCTCCGGATGAGAACCATCACTATAATTGACCCTATCGACACGAATGTAGAAACCATCATCAGAGCCATCCAACAACTCACCGGGCATCGAAAGCTCGACACTCTCACCGGCGTTATTTAAACTTCCATCAAAGGGGCCAAAAAATTTCTCAACAGGAACTTCCGGATAACGCCAGGAAAATGCCGCAGGATGCTTGACCACTAACAAATATCCGTCGGCAGGGCTGACACTCAACCAGTCAGCATTGTCGATGATTTCATAGTTTAACGCATCCTGCCCTCTATTCGAAACTTCGAACTGTTGTGGTGAAGCCTGGGCATTCCTGACCGCCGATGTTGTTAACTGTCTAACACTTAAGGTTAATGCTGGCTGATGTGAAAGTTTGGCATCGTCCTGACCAGGCGAACCATGAATATTGGTTGAGACCCGCCAGTATGCATTATTACTCGGATTGCCCGTAGGATTATTCTCTGCAGCTACAAGGGAATATCCCATACCATCCGCATCTATTGGCCAGGGATTCTTATCATCATAGTCGGCTGTAGTAATGACTTTGAAAAAGCTCCCAACAGCCCCCTGCTCTTCATCTGTGAGTAAACTCGTCACAAAAACCTGGTTACCTTGTATAAAAGAAATCTCGTATATCCCGTTGTTCGAAACATTGTTTGCCTGTTTGATTTGAATGCGATCGTCCGGCCGCAAAGCTGAAGGCAATGCAGTTAAAGTAATCTTGCCATGTCCACCCTCATTACCGACTATGCTACTCACAGGAAAGAACTCCCCCGTCGTAAAACTAATCTCCAATGATTCGCCGCTGTTACTGAGTTTCCCAAAATACTCGCCATCGATATGTACATCAGGATAACGTTCTGCAAAGGATACGGCTTGTGCAGCAACGACCTTAAATTCACCTGGTGCCAACACTGTCCCATCCTGGAAATTAAACCTGACACCCTTCGTAAATCCAATTCCACTTAGGTTCATTACCTCTGTCCCGGTATTTTTAAGCTCAATGAATTCATACCGGTCACCATCATAAAGTAATTCCCCCCTGGCATGGGAATTCGATTCATCGGTTAATATTTCTTTCAGGATAACATCCCTGCCGGAAACATGATGGATTGTAAATTCACCGTTATTACCGGATATACTCGATCCCTGTATAACAAGCGTGTCACTTTCGGTAATTGCATCAGGCGAGGCGGCAGCTAACTCTACCAGCGCCAGGTCATAATTACCACCTTCAATGTCGTTACCAATAATTCGATTTATTTCTATGCCTGTTGCAGCCTGGATGGGTAACGGGTTGTACATAATCTCGGTAATCTTCAAATCATTAAAGTCGGTATCGACAAAGAATACGGCCTCGTGGAGAGCGCTCCATTCGTTGTGTGACGTAATACCTTGTCTAGGATTAGCTTCTGTTTGAAAGATTGTACGAGCTTTAACATGGGTTGTCGTATCGATCGTAAGCGTTGTACTTGTGCCGCCGTTAATTCCTTGTATCGCTTCCTCAAAACCGCGAGGATCTGAACCGTCTGTTGTGTAGTAAAACGGAAGGTTATTACCGGTATGCTGGATGGTTAGCTGATAGCCCGCAGGAACCTCTTTACGCACAACTTCAATCGTATCACCACCATATCTGAAAACAGGTGGATTGATGGAAGGATAATAAGATCTGCTGCGTAGTTGGTCGATCATCATTGCCGCCCTGCCCTGGAGGTCGCTCGTGACTGCGTCACGGGCAGTAGCCCAATAACCGTCGCGTGTATAGACGGCGCTGAGGTCATGGTATTGGTTGCCACCCCAGTTTCGCGATCCCCGATCCCCGAACCGTTCGTCACCCCAGCGTGCCGACTCTCCGACAATGGCAAGATAGATAGCGTCACAGGTCTTCAGCCATCGTTTGATTACCTCAACGTCTGTGAGAATACCCTGATTAAAGCAGGCCTTGTATGC
>CAZFOQ010000137.1:0-10707 GCA_964520535.1 uncultured Pirellulales bacterium
GGAAGAAAAAGCCCTTGGCTGCATGAAAATCTACCTACAAAATACAGATGCACCCTTATCAGAGCATACATAGTTATATTCCTTGACAAGCAGGCTCAGGTGTGCGATAAGAACGATTTCGTTGAAAATCTGACTTGAGACAAGGATAATGTCGCACAAAATCGTGCTCGAAACGTAATGTTTCACAATGTAATTGTATTGATACGCTGTTTTTAAGTTTGTAAGTGAGGATGAGCAGAGCAGCAAAAGAGCATTTGGACAATATCAAGGATATATTAACGCGTCACCCTGTAGACCGCGGCAGTCTTATACCTATCCTACAGGATATACAAGAGAAATTTGGATATCTGTCGAAAGAAACTATTGAACAGCTTGAAAAGCTGGTCGGTATATCTGCAAATGAAATATGTGGCGTGGCCACATTTTACACACAGTTTCGTTTCAGTCCTCCGGGAGAACATACCATCCAGAGCTGCCAGGGAACAGCGTGCCATGTCCGTGGGGGCCGGCAGATACTCAACAATTTAGAACAGCGGCTTGGAATCAGGGCAGGCCAGACTACTGAAGATAGTAAATTTGACCTGGAACGAGTTGCCTGTCTGGGTTGCTGTGCGCTGGCGCCGGTCGTCGCGGTGGACGGCAAGGTTCATGCACGAATGACCGCAAAGAAAATCCCATCCTTACTTTCTCGATTACGGCGGGACAAAAAGGACACCAAGAATACATGAACTCTTTGCAAAAAGCTTATGCTGAAGCTCAAGCTCAATGGCGCGAGCTCCGGGACAGTAAAGTTCCTGTTTTTTTTGTCGGTGCGGCAACATGCGGTCGCGCCGCCGGCGCCGGAGAGGTTCTACAACGTCTGCGCAGCTACATTAAGGCACAAAAATTGAATGTCCTTGTGGTTGAAGTAGGCTGTCTCGGTCCGTGCTCTTTTGAGCCGATAGTAATCGTGCAAAAAAGCAACACGTCACGCATCTGCTACGGGAATGTCGGACCCGATGAAGTAATACAAATCCTTGAAAAACACGTTCTCGGTGACGATCTCTGCGCCGAATGGGCTTTGGGGAAAATGACGCCGGGTCAACTGAACGGGATCGATGATTTCAACACACATCCGATGATGCACAGACAGGCACGGAACATTCTGCGTAACTGTGGGCTGATAGACCCGGAAAATGTGCAACACTACCTTGCCTGCGATGGCTATCGCGGATTTCTGCGGGCGCTGGAGATAGGACCCGACAAGACACTTGAACAGGTCAAAGCAGCAGGACTGCGAGGCCGCGGCGGTGCCGGATTTCCCACCTGGCGAAAGTGGCAGTTCTCTCGGAATACCTCCGCTGATATTAAATATTTGATATGCAACGCCGATGAGGGTGACCCTGGGGCGTTTATGAATCGCTCGCTGATTGAAGGCGATCCGCACGCATTACTGGAAGGCATACTGATTGCCGCTTTTACATTAGGGGCATCGCAGGGATATATCTACTGCCGCGCTGAGTATCCGCTTGCCATACATCGGCTTCAAGTCGCAATCACTCAGATGTCCATACTGGGTTTGTTGGGCGAGAATATACAGGATTCGGGTTTCTCATTCGAGCTGACGATAAAGAAAGGGGCAGGCGCATTCGTATGCGGTGAAGAAACAGCACTCATAGCTTCAATTGAAGGTCAAAGAGGAATGCCGCAACCGCGACCTCCTTTCCCTGCAGTTTCCGGTTTATTGGGAAAGCCGACCGTGATTCAAAATGTCGAAACACTCGGCAATTTACCTCTTATCTTACGTAATGGTGCCGGCTGGTATGCTCAATACGGCACCGAATCCAGCAAAGGAACCAAGACTTTTGCGCTTACAGGAAAAGTCAAACGGACAGGTCTGATAGAAGTGCCGCTGGGTATTAAGCTCAAGGATATAATTTACGATATAGGCGGTGGTGTCCCCGGAGGTAAGAGGCTCAAAGCGGTCCAGACCGGCGGGCCATCAGGCGGATGCATTCCTGCCGAATCAATGGATTTGCCTGTTGATTACGAATCGCTCACCCAGGCCGGCAGTATTATGGGCTCCGGTGGTATGGTAGTGCTTGACGAAGATACCTGCATGGTCGATATCGCAAGGTACTTTCTGTCATTTACGCAACAAGAATCCTGTGGCAAGTGCACACCCTGCCGGGTCGGAACCCGAGCAATGCTTAGCATTTTAGACCGCATCGCAGCTGGCCAGGGCCAAATGGATGACATTGAGAAGCTTGAACAAATTGCCCAGACTGTCAAGGACGGCTCACTGTGCGGATTGGGCCAAACCACTCCTAATCCCGTTCTTAGTACATTGCGCTATTTCAGGGCTGAATATGAAGCTCACATACGCGAACAAAAATGCCCCGCGGGGGTCTGTCCTGAGCTGGTCCATGCACCGTGCACAAATGAGTGTCCGGCCGGCGTCGATGTACCGCTGTATATTTCACTGATTCAGGAAAACCGCCTCGAAGAAGCTCTGACATCGCATATGGAGCGGAATCCGTTTCCATGGATTTGTGCACGGATATGCCCACACCCATGCGAGAGTAAATGCAGGCGCAGCCAGTTAGATTCACCAATCGCCATCCGCTCACTAAAGCGCTACATGGCGGATACAGCGAAACGGATCGAGCCGCAGAAAATGGTGCGTGAGAACAGCCACTGTGCGGATAAGAAAGTCGCCGTTATCGGCGCAGGTCCGGCTGGTTTAAGCTGTGCTTATTTCCTGCGGCGTATGGGTTATCCGGTGACAATCTTTGAAAAACAAGAACACCCGGGCGGAATGATGGTCTATGCCATACCGGAATACCGTCTGCCCCGCAAAATTTTAAAAGAAGAAATCGAATGGCTCCTGCAAACCGGGATCAAACTCGTAACAAATACAGAAGTCGGCAAAGACATAACTATAAACGAACTGAAGGCCCGGGGATACAAGGCCTTCTTCCTCGGATTAGGCGCCTGGAAAAGTTCGAGCATGGGCATCCCCGGAGAAGAACTCAAAGGTGTCATACAGGGGCTGGACTTCCTGGTTGGTCACAATAAGGGCCAGGACATTCCCATTGGCAAAAAAGTTGCCGTTATCGGCGGAGGCGATGTAGCCATCGACTCGGCCCGCATGTCTTTCCGCCTGGGCGCCGATGTTACGGTTGTCTATCGTCGTACTCGAGAAGAGATGCCCGCGATCGATTCCGAAATTGAAGAAGCTTTAGCCGAAGGCATCCGTTTTGAGTTCCTGGCATTGCCGGAGCACATAGAAGGTAATGGAACCGATGCAGAGAGACTGATCTGCCGCCGTATGAAATTAGGCGAGTTCTCCCTGGAGGGGCGCCGCCGTCCCGAACCGGCTACGGAGCTTTTTGAGCTTGAAGTCGACAATGTCATCCTTGCCATCGGTCAAAAGATAGCAGCGGCAACCATTACCGAACAGATCGGTATTGAGCTGGGACGCTCCGGGCGCATCCCAGTGGATCCGTTTACACATGAAACCACAGTACCGATGTTTTTCTCAGGCGGTGACGCGGTAACCGGCCCCAGTATCGTCCTTAAGGCCATCGGAGCAGGTGAGCGGGCGGCCGTGGCAATCAACGAAAAACTTTCACAGGACCTGCTACCCCAGCAGCGGTCAGAACCGTTTTGGCGACGTACAATTCACAATGATGTGCCGTTTGATCCCGAGGCCGAACCTGTTGAAGGTCCGCGTCTAAAGCAAAAAACCCTGTCGCTTAAAGACCGCCGCAATTTTAAAGAGGTCGAATTGTCGATCTCCAAGAACGCCGCCTATGTGGAGTCCCTGCGGTGTTTGCGTTGTGATTATCGTGTGAAGGATTAAAGCAAAAAAACCGAAGCGATGGCAAATATACCTTCGCTCGTAGTACAAAAGGCAATGTAATGAGTGTGACGTTAACCATAGACGGCAAGACAGTAATCGCACAGGATGGGGAAACAGTTTTGGAATGTGCCCTTCGAAATGATTTTTCGATTCCTCATCTTTGCACGCACACATCTCTGCCGCCGTTCGGCGCTTGCCGGTTGTGTATAGTCGAGATCGAGGGCATGCGCGGATACCCAACTTCATGCACTACGCCCGCTACCGAAGCAATGGTGGTGAAAACCAATACGTCTGCCCTGCAGGATCTACGCCGAAATATTCTCGCGCTGATGATGGCCGAACATCCAAGTGCGTGCCTGGTGTGCAGCAGGCGGCAGCTTTGTGAACAATATCGGCCGGATTCAGAGAAAGCCGGTCGCACCACGGGTTGCCATACCTGTAACAACAAGGACGTTTGTGAGGTACGTATCTTATCCGAGGATTTAGGCTTTTCGGAATTGCCTGTCCCGCCGTCTTACCACCAGAGACCGCTCGAACGATCCAATCCCTTCATAGATCGCGATCTTAACCTCTGCATTCTTTGCGGCCGATGCGTTCGCATTTGTAAGCATCAGCACGGCAAAGCGACTATCGATTTTGTTGGCCGCGGCAGCGAGACGCATATCGGCCAGGCATTCGAACGTTCGCTGCTCGATGCAGGTTGTCAGTTCTGCGGCTCATGTATCGATGTGTGTCCGACCGGCAGCTTAGCCGACCGGTACGCAAAATGGTACGGCAAGCCAGAGACAGTAACAGAAACGAGCTGTATCTTCTGCGAGCAATCTTGCGCATTGACTTTCTGGGCCGGCAGCGGCAAACTGATTGCAGCAAAGGCGGTAAATGAAAATGTCCCTGTTTGTGTGCTGGGCAGATTCGCCGTTCCTGAATTTCTCAATGGCGCCGACCGATTAAGTGTGCCGTACATACGTCTCGATAATGTTTTGCGCCAGAGACAATGGAAAGAAGCTCTTGAAACAGCCGCTTCCAAATTAAAGGAATTTGTCGGTGACAGCTTCGCGATGATTTGCGAGACGACAAGCACTCTCGAAGACAGATATATTTTCAAGAAGTTTACAAATGAGGTGATGAAATCAAAAAACTATATTGAGCTCGAACCAGATGCGCGAGGTATTTCACAGACATCGCTGCCGATAGGTACAAAAGCGGCACTGCTTACGGGCAATTTTGTCGATCCGGCAGAATTGGAAACACTTGAATTAGTGATTGTCCAGGATTGCTATCCCAGTGAAGTCGGTGAACGCACCGACGTTGTGTTGCCGGCGGCGGTTTTCGCCGAAGTCGATGGCACTATCGTCGATGGCTCCGGAGAAAAACGACCTTTATACAAGGCATGTGAACCGCCGGGCCAGGCAAAAGCCGAATGGCAGATTATCTGTGAGCTGGCCTGCGCGATGGGAGCCGAAGATTTCGCATATGACCGCGCCGGCGCAATCCGAGAGCAATTGGGTATCGAAGAAACCAAATTGCCGGACAAGCGAAAGGATGCGCCTCCGGCAGCCGCCAACCTAAAACTGAGGCGTACGCATTTCCGTGGACATCGTATCGATGAAAAAGTATGCGGGCTGCGGGAACTGCCGATCGATGGTGTCAGTGACGCTGAGATCAGGCACGTCCAAAGCAAAGGTGTATTTGAAATCATTGAAAAAAAGGAAATTGCACCCAACATTCACGAAATCGTCATCGAAGCGCCCGAAGTGGCAAAAAAGGCATTGGCCGGACAATTCGTTATTGTAATGTTCGACGAGAAATCCGAGCGTGTGCCGTACACCCTGTGCAATTGGGATGCTGAAAAAGGCACGATTACTTTAGTTGTACAGGAGAAAGGCCAGTCCAGCCGAAAGCTTATTCTGTCAAGCAAAGGCGATAAGCTGGCGCATATCGTTGGGCCGTTGGGAGTTCCGCTGGAAATCAAGCGCTACGGCACGGTTGCGCTGGCGGGAGGCTGTTACGGTCTCGGGGCGATCGTACCTGTCGCCAAAGCAATGAAAGAAGCCGGCAATTACGTGGTTACAATAGTCGAGGCTCGCAGCCACTATCTACATTACTATCAGGAAAAGCTCCAGAACGATTGCGACGAGTTTATTCAAACAACGATTGACGGCTCCCTGAATATCAAGGGACATGCTATTGACGCTATATCACAAAAATTAAAAGACGGCGAGAAGATCGATTGTGTCATCGCGATAGGATGTCCCTTTATGATGATGCAGACAGCCCAGGAGACGAAAGCTTACGGCGTAAAAACTTTGGCAGCGCTGAATCCGATCATGGTAGATGGAACGGGCATGTGCGGGGCCTGCCGCGTAACTGTCGGCGACCAAACAAAGTTCGCCTGTGTGGATGGCCCGTTCTTTGATGCGCATCTGATCGATTGGGACGAGGTCAGAGACAGGCGAGTAGCATACAGTGCCGAAGAGATACATTCGCTGGGTCGAACCGAGCCGGTAGTGCCCGGCCACAGCGGCAAACATAAATGCATGGAATTATGAACAGAACTACCGGTAAACACAGAACAAAATACTAACGACTAAAGACCATTAACTAAGTATATGGCCAAGAATAAGATACCAAGACAGCCGATGCCGGAGCAGGCCCCGGAAGACAGGGCCAAAAACTTCGAGGAAGTCCCGTATGGCTATACGGACGAAATCGCTATGCTGGAAGCGAGTCGGTGTCTGAACTGCAAAAAACCACGGTGCGTGGATGGATGCCCTGTCAATGTCGATATTCCCGGCTTTATCGCTCTTGTACAGCAGGGCAAGTTCATCGAAGCAGCCTGGCTTCTCAAGGAGCAAAATGCACTGCCGGCGGTATGCGGGCGAGTATGTCCGCAGGAAGAGCAGTGCGAGAAACTTTGCGTGCTGGGGATCAAGGGCGAACCCGTCGCTGTCGGCAGGCTGGAGCGGTTCGTTGCTGATTATGAGCGCAACAGCGGCAACATTAAAATACCGAAAATAGAAGTAAAAACAGGCAGGCGTGTGGCTATCGTAGGAGCCGGCCCGGCCGGTCTTACAGTGGCCGGCGATCTAATCAAATTCGGACACGAGGTCACTGTCTTCGAGGCCCTGCAGGAACCGGGCGGAGTTCTGACTTACGGTATTCCCGAGTTTCGTCTGCCCAAAGCGATTGTCCAGGCGGAAGTAAATTACCTGAAAAAACTTGGCGTCAGGTTTGTGATGGACTTTGTGGTCGGCCGGAACAGCACCATCCGCGAACTGCTGGAAACCGAAGGTTACGAAGCAGTATTTATCGGCAGCGGAGCCGGTCTGCCATCGTTTTTGAATATCCCGGGAGAAAACCTGGTCGGCGTTTACTCAGCCAACGAATACCTGACCCGTTCCAACCTGATGAAGGCTTATCTGTTTCCGAAGTATGATACACCGCCGATAAAGCGTCAGTGCGTCGCTGTCATAGGCGGCGGAAACGTGGCTATTGACTCGGCACGAACGGCGCTGCGCCTCGGGGCTGATGTTACTATTGTCTACCGCCGGGCACGCGAACAGATGCCCGCCCGCAACGAGGAAATCCACCATGCCGAAGAAGAAGGTGTAAAATTCAAGCTGCTGAACAATCCTATCCGCATAATAGGTGACGACCGTCACCGTGTCGTGGCTATGGAATGCATCAAAATGAAGCTCGGTGAGCCGGACGAATCCGGCCGACGCCGACCGGTACCCATCAAAGGTTCCGAGTTCACTATGGAGCTCGACACGGTCATCGTAGCTATCGGCAATAAGCCCAATCCCCTTATCCCGCAGACCATGCCCGAACTCGAAATGACCCGATGGGGCACCATTGTAGTTGATGAACATACTATGGCAACCTCAATCCCGGGTGTTTATGCCGGCGGTGATATCGTCTCAGGAGCTGCAACGGTAATCCTTGCGATGGGCCAGGGCCGAATTGCCGCTGCGGCAATCAACGAATACCTGGCGAAAACTTAGTCTTGTCCGGCATATAACAACTCTCCAAGTGCTTATCCAGATAACCGGCTGGTTGTATTATTATTGACTAAACACTCTTATCTCTTAAAACGTGTCTGTTCGTATTTGACAAGCTCGGCTTTCTTTAGTATTATCCGGAGCCTTTGTAGTTAATCGATGAGTTAGATGGTGAATCGTGAGTCGAGAGTGTACAAAAAACCAATCGCTAAATTTAATACGAGATACGAATATGCAACTTCAGCCTTTCAAGGCATTTAGGTTTGACTCTGCCGTAGTGGGCGATGCTACAGCATGCTATGCGCCGCCGTATGACGTTATCAACAGCACCCAGCAACAGCAGCTCTACGAAAAGAACAAATACAATATCGTTCGGATAACCAAAGGCAAGATAAGCCCCTCCGATAACAACGACAATAATCAGTACATAAGGGCCGCCGATTACCTGGCCGACTGGATAAAAGAAGGCGCACTAAAACAGGACCTTACCGAGTCTATCTATGCATATATTCAGGACTTTGAAGGCTCTGACTCCGAGCTGGACGGGGTGCGTCTGCAGCGTTTGAGCTTCATCGCTTTGGCAAGGCTCGAAGAATTCGGACAAATCGTCAAACCTCACGAACAAGTCTTCAACGGCCCAATGATCGACAGGCTCAATCTTAAAAAAGCCACGAAGGCGGAGTTTGGCCTGGTTTTTATGCTCTATGAAGACCAGCAAAGAATCGCAGATAAAATCATTGCCCGGATCGCCGGCGAGCAGCCCCTCATCGATTTCACCGACGAACAGGATGTAAGGCACCGCCTTCTTACCATAACCGACAGATCAGATATTGAACAGATCGTAAAAATGATGAGTGATAAAAGCTGTATCATAGCCGACGGCCATCACCGTTACACAACCGGTTTGAACTACTCCAGGCAAAACAGCAATCCGGCGGCTAAGTATCAAATGCTCGCTTTTTCGAATATGTGTCAGAAGGGCCTGATCGTCTTAGCTACACACCGGCTCGTCGGCAACCTCAAGAGCTTCAGTTTCGAAAAGTTCCTGACCGAACTGGGAGAAAAATTCGAAATCACAGAGCTGCCATTTGATACAATGCAAGCCAAGACAGACGCAAAGCAAAAGATGCTTTCGATAATGAAGAACGAGCACAATAACGATAATAACGCGCTTGGAATTTACGGAGGGGACAATGCTTTTTATGTCGCCGTCCTGAAAGACAAATATGCAACCGAGCAGGTTGCGCCGGAAATGAGCCGCCCCTGGCGAAGTCTCGATGTCTCCGTCCTGCATAAGCTTATTCTGGAACCACTTTTAGGCATCGACGAAAAAACCATAGCCAAAGGCGAGAATATAAAATACGTAAAAGGCGTGTCCAATGCGGTCGATGAGTCAATCGCTGAGGTTGACGCAGGTCGTCAACAGGCAGCCTTCTTTATGAATACAATAAAACTGCAGCAGCTCAAAGATGTGACGGACGCCGGCGAAAGAATGCCGCAGAAGTCGACTTTCTTTTATCCCAAGCTATTTTCAGGATTAACTATTCAAAAATTCTAATTTTTATGGGAGTCTTATATGGTAGATTGGAAAAATCCTCCGAGATTATTCATTCCCGGGCCGGTAAAAGTCAACGAAGACGTCTTGCAGCAGCTTGCACGCCCGACATTGGGACATCGCGGCAAGGAATACGCACAACTGCACGGCAAGACAGTCGATATGCTCAAGAAAGTCCTGTTCACCGACCAGAATGTTTTTCTTTCCACGTCCTCAGCTTCAGGCATTTGGGAAGCCGCCATTCGCAACTGCGCCGATTTTGACGAAACGGTTCTTTGCACATGCTGCGGCGCGTTCAGTGACAAATGGGCGGGCGTTGCCAAGAGCTGCGGCAGAAATGTCGAAGAGCTAAAAGTCGACTGGGGCCAGGCGACCACACCTGAAATGATTGATGAAAAACTCGCTTCCGGCAAATATGCCGCCGTGACTTTAGTCTATAACGAGACCAGCACAGGCCTGACGAACCCGGTTTACCAAATCAGCGAGATGATGAAGCAAAAATATCCGGATGTTCTTGTCTTTGTCGATGCCGTCAGTGGAATGATCGGACTGCCGATACACTTTGACGATCTCGGCTGGGACGTGGCATTCGCTTCGGTCCAGAAGGCTTTTGCGATACCGCCGGGACTGGCTGTGGCCGCGGTCAGCAACAGGGCCCTGGAAAAAAGCAATAACGTCCCTAACCGGGGGTATTACTTTGACTTCCAACAGTTCGCTAAAATGGCCCAGAAGAGCCAGACACCAACGACACCAAATATCCCGCATATCATGGCCCTGAATTACCAGTGCCAAAAGCTGCTGGCCGAAGGCATGGAAAATGTCTGGCAGCGGCATAAGGAAATGGGTAATTTTGTACGGACCTGGGCAAAGGAAAGATTCGACCTGTTCTGTGAGGAAAAATATGCATCAAATACCCTTACAACGATAAGGAATATCCGCAATATCAACGTAGCCGAAACCATCGCAGCGATACAGGAAAAGCACAATACCATTTTCGGAAACGGCTACGGTAAGCTCAAAGAGCAAACGTTCCGAGTCGCCCACATGGGTGACATTACAATTGAGGACCTCAAGGAGCTGCTCGGCTGGATCGACGAGGAAATCGGATAAACTGCCCCGGTAGTCATAGATCCCAGGACTGTCAAAGACAGGCCTCTGTGATCGTGAGCCTCATCAATTAATCAGATTCAAACGCACATTGTCCATTTGGACCCAGCTTCCACCGTCTGGGGAAGTATTATCGAGTTCGATCCCCAGTCGCTTACCAACCGCATTAGGTGCATTTGCCGCATTCAGCGTCAATACGA
>CAZFOQ010000138.1:0-10482 GCA_964520535.1 uncultured Pirellulales bacterium
ATACCCATCCAAGTCAGCTTGCCGTAAAGCAAATTTCAGGCCGAACAGGATTGGGGGTATCGACAATTCTTTTAAAAAAGTACGAATTTTTTCGTTTACAAATACGAAGGTTTTCGTAGAATATGCCGATAGAGATAAATATTACAAAGGAGAACCGAGATGGCAAGAAGCAGAAATTCACGACCGACAAACAGAGAGCTGACAATCCTCAGAATCCTGTGGGACAAAGGCCCGAGCACGGTTCGCGAGGTCAACGAGGCAATGAACGAAGATCAGGACACCGGCTACACCACCACGCTCAAGCTGATGCAAATCATGACCGACAAAGGCCTGCTCCGCCGGGATGATTCCCAGTTCAAGCATGTCTATAAGCCGGCACTGACCGAGGCAAGAGCACAAAAGCAGCTCGTCGGCGATTTGCTCGAAAAGGCTTTTTCCGGCTCGGCGGAAAAACTCGTCATGCGGGCCCTGTCGGCGAAAAAGGTCTCGGCAAAAGAACTTGCCGGAATAAGAAAAATGCTCGATGAAATAAAGGGACAGTAATCATGATTACACTCGAAAATATCTTCTCACATCAGCTCGTGCAACAATTAGGCTGGACGCTCCTGCATTTTATCTGGCAGGCAACGGCAGTGGCACTGCTTCTGGCCGTCCTGCTGAAAATACTGCGGAGATTCTCAGCAAACCTGCGCTACAACATTGCCTGCCTGGCTTTGGGGCTGATTGCTTTGTTGCCTGTTGTCACGATGTGGTTGGTTCCGGCCCCGGCAACACATGCTCCGGCCAACATCGAGCCGGCACCTGTCCCCGTTGTCTTACCGGCAGAAACAGTCAGGGAAATTCCGGTTGTGGAAATGCCCGCGCACGCAGAGCCGGTCCGGCCGGAACCTGTCCGTACGAATTATTTCGTTCTCTGGAAACAGCGTGCCGCCGAATATCTCGAACCGGCCCTGCCGCATATTGTCACCGGCTGGCTGCTCGGTGTATTCGCCCTATCCATCTGGCATTTAGGCGGCTGGGCACAATTACAAAGACTGCGAAAAAAAATGGTCAGGAAGGTCGATGCCCCGCTGAAAAACAAGCTAAACATATTAGCTAAAAGGCTGGGCATCAAACAGGCGGTCGAGCTTTTGGAATCGGCATTAGTTCAAATCCCAACGGTGGTCGGCTGGCTGCGGCCGGTGATTTTACTGCCGGCCAGCGCTTTGACCGGTTTGAGCAGCGAACAATTGGAAGCCATCTTAGCTCACGAACTGGCCCATATTAAAAGATTAGATTACCTCGTCAATATGCTCCAGACAATCGTGGAGATTCTGGGCTTTTATCACCCCGCCGTCTGGTGGCTCTCGCATAAAATTCGCACCGAGAGAGAAAATTGCTGCGACGATTTAGCAGTGGCTGTCTCCGGTGATTGCGTCCGCTATGCAAGGGCCCTTACCTCGCTGGAGGAAATTCGTGCCGGACACGGTGAATTAGCCGTCGCGGCCACCGGCGGAAATCTCTTCGGACGCATCCGCCGCCTTATCGGCAAAGATTCAACCGAAAAAACCTTTAGCTGGGTCCCCGCTGTCACCGTAATCCTGCTTCTAATCGCTCTGGTTATTCCCACAACTCTTGCATTAACTTCAAGCCGTAATGATGATCCAAACGACACAAAATTAGAGGCAACTTTAATCAATGGATTTCGTGAAAACAGGGACATGTTCAAATGCGGTATTCTCGCGTGGAGTACAAAGATTATTAATAACAGTTATGAAGACAGCAGTCACCCAGGCAGAGAGCTTGAAGGTGAATATGCGATGTGGTGGGATGGTAAGAAAATAGCCACTAAATATATTAAAGACCAGGTTTTCAAGGACCCTTCCGGTCGAGTCTGGGTTGATAAACAACGAGGAAGTAATACCTACGATGGAGGGCTTTTATCCAGAAAGCCGAGGTTTGATATTTTCGAGAACTGGTTCGGAGGACAAGTCATTCACTGGACAGGGCCGATGTCTGTCGATCAAGAAATCCCGGCACTGAGAAAACGAGAGAACATTGCAATGGATTTCTCAAAGGTTGTCGTAGATGGCAGAGAACTTGTAAAACTCTTGACTAAAAACATAGATGAAACTACTGTTGACTTTAATGCTTACACGCTAAAATATTTCGATCCCTCAAAAGGCTACTGTCTTGTAAATGAAGAATGGTATACCTCAGATGAACGTTTACGTTTGAGACATACATATACGCTTCAGGAAGTCATACCGGATGGTTGGTTTCCGGTCGAATACGATCTCAAAGGATATTCTTTAGTAGATGGCACAGTTTATTTGAGCAGGCGACTTGCTCTTGATCTGAAACGCTGTAGCTTTAACGATCCGGCTGCCATTCCGGAGGGTATATTTGAATTTTCAACTGCAAAGGAGCATGAGCAACTGAAAAAGCTTTTAGAGAAATATTCCAAGGGCGCGACTGCTGATGAAGATGATGAAAATATCCAAAGTATATGCGAGTCTGTGGAAAATTATATCGCCGCTTCATTGGCAGGCGAGAATGA
Organism: uncultured Pirellulales bacterium; assembly: GCA_964520535.1. GTDB lineage: Bacteria > Planctomycetota > Phycisphaerae > Sedimentisphaerales > Anaerobacaceae > JAFGPS01. Next base: position 2,540 of record CAZFOQ010000138.1, read on the forward strand.
TAAAGCCGCCGCATACGCCCAATCCAAATCAAATGTGGCACAACCACGAAATGTTGAAGAAATGCGTCAATTATTACAGGGCCAGCAGGTGCAAATCCTTGCCGCCAGTTCCGGGCAATGGAACGCTTTGGCGATAAGTTCGGTCATCCTGGCCGACCACGGCAGGATAGGGCCGATGATTTTTAACCTCAATAAAGTTATCCTGGATCAGAAAGTCCACTGGCTGATCGATGACATCGATATCGAAACGCTCGATTCAATCGAACGAGAAATCAAACGGTTCCTCGACAGAAATCCCCAGGCCAAAACAACTACCTTCAAACCGCAAAGACCTGTCATTACTCCGGCAGATTCTGCTGATAAACAAAACAATGTGCAGGTTGATCCAAACTCATGGCGGGAAAAATTTAACTCGATTTACAGCCTCAACGATGGAGAAGTCTTAAAACATATTGCTCCTCCTTTTATTCCCGAACGACGCGAATACCTCTTGAGCAGCAAGGGTGAGCAAGCAGTGCGCAATGACCGAGACCAAACGACAGCATATATATTTCATTGGGATGGCAACCTTAAAGGTCTGGTCAAATTCACAGGCTCTACATCTGCATCTATCCCGCTTAAAGGTTTTTTGCAATTCGCACTCAATTGGGGCAGTTACGACTATGAGGGACCGCCGGAAGTGCTGGAAACAGTCTTTGAAGGAGACTGGATAGTCAGAAAGGATGCACCTGTCGAAACGATTCTAAATGCACTCGAAGACATATATAAAGAAGAAACAGGAAAAGAAATAAATTTTACTAAGCAAAAGATAGAGACCGAAGCAATAATCGCAAGAGGAAAATATAACTTTCAATCCTTACCCAACATAACAGATGGAAAATATGTCCTCATTTCAACAAATAAAACTGATACCTACACCGATGGTGGAGGTGGAACAGAAAAACTTTCGTTTTTCCTGAATTGGATTGCAAATCGGATTAAAATGGACATTATCGATGAAACGGAATCCGGCGATATTAAGATGTCGTGGAGGAATCACGACTCATCCGATTTGAGAGAATTAAATCATAACAAGCAAAGATATAATACACAACTGGGCATGCTATTAAACAACCTGAGCCTGCAGACGGGACTGACATTTGAAAGAACAAAAACCACAACTGAGAAATGGTCCATCACCGAAGCAGGAGTAATCCAAACCAATCAACAAACCAATGCCCCGTTTGAGGCCAAAAAAACATTACAGACACAGGATTTCAAACCTGACGAACTACCGACGGGATGGAGTTTAAAATATATCGAAGGTTCCAATGCGGGTAACAATATGGCGGTGCTTAAAGCTGTTCCAAGACCCATCATTAAAAATGACGAAAGCTGAAAACAGGGTAGTTTAAAATTCAGAATAAATTCTCTGGATGGTAAGTTCGTTGAGATCATCCCTTTTATGCCGAAGCTTCCGCATAAACAGGCAAGCTTAAATCCGGGCAAATATTTACTGAACTATGAGCGCAGACTGGGGAAACCAGGTGACATTAGAATAAAATGCGAAGAGTTGATCATCGACTTAAGCAAGCCCGGAAAATACGAGCTTGAGTTTACTCCCAAACTGGGTACAGCGGAAATAGCAGGTACTCTTGATGATTCTTATGCAGTCAACTTTGAAAAGGTAGGTGATGGTCCCTGGATAGGAGGTTGTGCTTATATTTATCCGAACAGGCAATATTCTGTGGACGGTCTTCCGGACGGTAAATATCGACTCGGTGCAATATCACAGGACAAGACGGGAAATGTGTTCGTCAGTCAGGCGGAAGTCACCGTCTCAACCAAAGAGAAAGCGACCGTTAACATGGCCACTCATCCGAGAGGTAACTGCTCTTTAAAAGGAAGTATTTTAGGCGAGCAGAAAAAATATCAAGCTCCATAGCAAACCTCTCCGGAATCCCAGGGAGAATGGTTCGTTTTAATTCGCAAATTCGGCAGCGGGCCGGTTGGAAAAACTCAAGCCTATGAAGCCCAAACTATGGACTCACTTTACCTTGTAAGAAAACCGAATATAGTTCAGGAAACAAAAGATCAAGCTCAATACCAAATTGAAGGAATTGTCCCCGGTAAATATACCGTAACAGCAATCGAACATCCCTCGTGGGCCGGCTGTACAATCACCCGCCAGCAGTCAAAAACCTTAGTTCTGAAAGACTCGGAACAAGCCGTTTTGGATTTCGACCTGAGTGACATATTTGTTGACCAGCAAATCAGCACCTCATCTGAGGGAGAAATCGAATTCGTTGAATCAGAAAAACTCAAAGAGTTCGATATCGGCCGGTCCGCGGTCCAGATTGAAATGCGTATCCTGCATACAAGCGAGAATTTCCCAAAAGAGGTCGGCGAAAAGTTAAATTTAAAACTCGATCCCAACACTCCGCTGGATGACCTACAGATCGACACGCTCCTCAAAGCGGCTCAGGCCGATGAAGGCACAAAAATGCTTGCCACACCGCAGGTAACCGTCTTTGATAACGAACCGGCTCAATTCTCAATGCATAGTGAGATACCTTATGTTTCCGGTTATACCGAACCGAACAATCCTGCTGAAAAGCCCAAACCCATTATTGACTATAAAAAGATCGGCACATTCTGCGAGCTCACGCCGCACGTAACACCTGATAAACGAAACGTTTTTCTGAATTTCGAACTGGAAAACAGCCAGCTCACCGGCTTCGAAGAACGCATTTTTCAAGGCAAATATAAAGAGCAGGTCCCCCGGATCGAGACCAAAACAATCGCAACAAGCAAAACAATTCCAGCCGGCAAAACATTGTTCCTCGACGGCGGAACAATCACGATATACGAGAAAAAGGAAGCAACTTCCGCCGAAACGAGTTCTGAGAGGACCAAAGAGAAAAAGAGACTGATCATTTTAATCAAGCCGACCGTCCTTTCGCCTGAGCAAACTGAGCAGCTTGGTCTCGATAGAACCCGTCCCCCAGCCATGATGGGCGGATACGGCGGATATGGACAGGGCGAACTGCCTCCCGGATTCGGCGGCATGGGCGGCAGCGGCTACGGCACACCCCCGCCGGAGATATTAAAAATCCAATCGGCCGGTAGCCGGTGACCCGCGCGAATGCCATTTCCGATTTGGCCGGGACATCCGAGGATGTGAACGACATCATCCGTCGAATTAAAGAGACCATTGAGCCGGAATTCTGGCATCAAGCCGGCGGAATGACCGACAGCAACTTCGGCAGGTTGGGTGACGCCAATCAAATTGACAAGATCGGCGATGCCGGAATCAGAACATCTGAAAAAGCCTCTTTCACAACTCATAATGACAATGGCGAGATTTATGATGTGTTTGGTTTTGATTTCCTGCAGCATAAGGAAGGTGGTCTATGGGAGTTGAAAAAACCTTACAGAAATATCTATCGGTCCGACTTTAAGTGTTATATCTCTGCGGACAAGGGGAGCATCCAGGTTGAAACCGGCGCCGGGAGCACAACGACAAGGGAGACATTTAACGACAATGTCATGATCCATATGATTCCCGGAAGCTCCAGTGATATCAAAGAAACCAAAATCTATCTTGACGAACTTGTCTTTCTCAGCGACCGGTCTCAGTTGGTAATGGGCGGGCCGGCCACGGTCATTTCGGAAGATATTCGAATGGGCGGCAGCGGCTACGGCAAAATCCCGCCGGAGATATTAAAAATCCAATCGGCAATCCAGGAACACCGTGCACAAACAGCCGGAACAGGAGAAACGCCGGCCGGCAAGCTGGTCAATCGCGTCTATGACATTTCCGATCTGGCCGGGACTGTCGATGATGTGAATAATCTCATCCGTCGAATCAAAGACATTATCGAGCCGGAGAGCTGGTATAAAGCCGGCGGAGGCGGCATCGGCACAATCACAGCTTACCCATCCGAGCAGCCGAAGAAACTCGCCGTCTATCAGAGCTTCCAGGTTCATCAAAAAATTCTACAATTCCTGGATATTATACGTCCGTCGTCCGGCGAGGAATTTATTTCACCTCCTGAAGTGACTTTTCCCAAAAACTGGGAAGAAATTAAAAAACAGGCCGAATCGCCTGAAACAGAGATGGAAAAGCCTGAATTAAGCAATCAAATTCTGATCGAGACGAAGATTTTGAAAGTGGGCGATGAATTTCTGGAGTATGTCGGCCTGGATGCAAATTCTTTAGAGAGCTCCGAGACATGGTCGAAATATCTTGTTAATGACTCCGGCGATTCGGCCCGATTCGTTCTCGATCCGCTAAATGTCGATTTGCTTCTCAAGACCGCAGCGGCTCGCAAGGATTCCAAAATGCTTATTGCACCCAGAGTACATACCATGGATGGTAAGCAGGCGAAAATTCAGATAATTACAGAAGAATATTATTTACTAACGACAACCGACGAATTGGAGTCGTTCAAAGCGGGCACTTTTATTAATCTCACGCCGAAAGTAACAGAAGATAAAAAAAATATCCGGCTCGATTGCGAATTGGAAATCCGCTGGCTGAAAGGCTCAAAAGAACAAACACCCGTCGGCAATTCCAAACAGTTTGTTCCAGAGATAGTGACATATAAAAATACGTCACGCACACTGGTTCCCGACGGCGGCACACTGCTTATACGCGGCGAAAAAATAACCGAATTCGCTGAAGGTCAAAAAAGCGTCCCGATTTTGGGTGACCTGCCTGTCATCGGAGAAGTTTTTCGCAGTCAATACAAAATCGCAGACCAAAGAACGCCCCTGCTGCTTGTTACACCGATCTATGATCCGCAAAAGAAGGCACAGGCGATGCGTACACCCAAACCGGAGCCCTTAGACCCGAATGATCCTCTCATCGAGCAACTCGACAAAAAGCTCAGCCGTTCCGCCACAGACCGATAGACATTCGGTTGACAGGTAAACAACCACGGGTTAAAACCCGTGGCATTGCCGCTTCGGGCTACACCCGTCCGACTTCGTCGGATAACTTCATCTACGGGTTGAAACCCGTAGAATTGCGGCAGAATATTAAACGTCATTCTAATTCCTGACAACAGGGACCTTCGACCTGTTAGACAGCTGATTAGTTCACCAATAATCGAGCAGTTACCGTCAAAGCGAATTTATAATTGACGTTCGTCATACAATGGTATACATTCAGACAGTTCGGAAGAATATTTAGTAAAAATTGGATTTCTGTTTTACGATTGGTGTCAGCGGGATGATATGGAACAAAATGGCCAAGTGTGACCAGGCAGCTAAGAATATTGCCGGATGCCTTGCCTGCTGTGACACCGATTCGTTTTTGAAGGAAAGGGGGTCACATTGAGATTCTTGAAACTTCAAAATGTGATTGTTATAGTTTTAATGGTGGCGGCTACAATAAGCAGCGATCATGTCACTTCGGCACAGGAAACCACAAGTCTCGAACAACGCAATACGGATGATAACAGTGGTGACACACAGCCCGCGAACAAAGAATTGCTGGTGCAAGTCCGGTACGAGGTAGCACAGGAGGTCAATGATGTAGCCGCTATCGTGGTTAACGAGTCCTCGGCGGGTTATCCTACACTGGAGTCAAGCCTTCTGAGGCTTGATATCAGTGAAAGGCCGTATTCTTTTACGATTACCGAAAAGGCGACTTCCGAGATACTCCTATCCCAAAACCAGACAAAGTTCAAATTGCCCGACGGCACTTACACCGCGGTCAGCGCTTACAATGTCACCAGATCACCTTCTAAAATAGATGCGGACTTACTGCTAACACTTAACGGAACATCCAAGGTGGGCCACGTAGAAATTTCTCTGCAGAGCCCGGGACTGATCCTGGTGCTACTGACGTGCAGCGACCAGGAGCCTTCAAACATCAAGGAAGAATTCAACGACCAGGGCGAACACTACTACGGAATCTGGGAGTATCCACAGGGAGGTAATATAGATAATCGCGGTGCCGACCACGATTTGCTCGGCTTCAGGCATGTACCTGACGCGAATTATGCAAATGCTCGGGCGCCGTTCTATGTGACCTCCAAGAAATATGGAATTTACGTCCAATCCGTCGCAAAAGGTCGCTATACTGTTGCTGTGAATGGAAAGACCAGCTTTGATTTCGATGAGGAATCGCTGCAGTATTATGTAATTTACGGCCCTTCATACAGCGAAATTATGAAGACGTACAATCAACTGGCAGGGCCCGCATGGATGCCGCCGGACTGGGCATTCGATTCGATTTGGTGGAGAGATAACGACCATAATGACATCTATCCCCAAGACACACACTGGGACCTGGTGGAGGACAGAAGAATTGATAGTGCCCAGGACAATGTGGAGGCAACCGCCAATCATCTGCAGTACTACCGGATCCCCGCCTCGGCCATCTGGATTGACCGGCCCTTTACAAGTGGGACATGGGGCTGGGGCAACATGGACTTCAATCCGACCGACGACTGGTTCCCGGACGGCAAGGCAATGATCAACTACCTGGACGCTAAGGGATATAAACTGTTGTTGTGGATAACCAATCGCTGTGAAAACGAGCTTCTTGCAGAAGGTTCGGCGTCAGGTTACCTGTTCTCCGGTGACAGGCCCGCTGCGGACGTGCGCAGACCCCAGGTCTATAACTGGTTCAAGAACAAGCTGGATGCCTTTGTCAATATGGGGGTAAAAGGCTATAAAATCGACCGAGGCCACGAAGGCGAACAGCCGGATTCGGCTGAGAACGAGGTCGTTTACCTGTTCCGTGAATTGGCGGCAAAAGGGCTAATAGAGCGACATGGCGGTGATTACCTTATCCATGCCCGTAACTGTTATGACAGGAACAGAAAACACCTCAGCGTCTGGAATGGTGACACTCAAAGTGACTTCGGGGGATTGTCTGTCTCAATCAAGAACGGGCTGCGCTGCGGTGCCATCAATTTCCCTCACTACGGCTCTGATACCGGCGGATATACCTCAGATAATCCGAGCAAGGAGCTGTTTGCACGTTGGCTACAGTTCAGCACGTACTGTACGATGATGGAGATCCTTATCGATCCGAACCGGACCGTCTGGTATGATGCCGACTTTAAACACAACGAGGACCCAAACCTGATAGATATCGCCCGCAAACAGTGTCGGGACCACCATGACCTGATACCATACACCAAATCCTGCATGTTCGCCGCACATCAGAGCGGCATGCCTGTAATGCGGCAACTGATTTTTTCCTGGTCCGATGATGATAAACTGTACGACATGTGGGACGAATACCTGTACGGCCCCGAGATATTGGTCGCTCCTGTAGTGACGCCCGGTGCTGCCGGTCGAGACGTATATCTGCCGAACGGTAAGTGGCTGGATTATAACGACAAGAAAACAGTATATACCGGACCGAAGACTATTACCGCCTCCGCTCCGCTCGATATGATTCCTCTGTTCGTCAGGGCCGGTGCAATTATACCGCGGGGTGACATACTTCGCTCAAATAACAACTGGACGCCGGACTGGACTCCACACCTGAGAATTGAGTTCTTCCCCTGCGATAATACCGGCAATAAATTCGATTATTACACCGGCAGCCGGGTGCAAACAATTAGCTGCTCGATGACAGAGGGCGGCGTAGTAAATATACAGTTCGGCCCGCTGGGACATAATGGGAACATGGAAATCTACTACCGGGAATACGCAACGGTTAAAAGCAACGGCGAGACTTTGAACCAGGATACAGATTTCACTTACAATCCGGACAAGATGATCCTCACGATTCCGTTCGAGGGCGCTACCACACTCGAAATAACAGGCGTTAAAAGCATATTTGACGTTGATTAATCAATCAGTATGGTCGTTAAATATAGTAAACAACCACGGGTTAAAACCCGTGGCATTGCCGCTTCGGGCTACACCCGTCCGACTTCGTCGGATAACTTCATCTACGGGTTGAAACCCGTAGAATTGCGGCAGAATATTAAATA
>CAZFOQ010000139.1:0-10263 GCA_964520535.1 uncultured Pirellulales bacterium
CTACTTGAAAGGCAATTTTTATGCCCGCTTTACCTACAAACTACAGATGCACCCTGGTCTGCCCATACATAAGCCGATTCAGATTTGTTTTAATCTTGAATAATTGGCAAAAAGATGCTAATATTATTTAGGGATGTTGAACTGTTCTATAATTTTTGACCAGGCCTGCTTTAAAGCCGGCTGGAGGGTTAGAATGGAAAAAAGCTGCCTTTTATCCGTATTGATTATTTTTTTGGGGCTTTTCCTCGGTAATCCTATTTTAGCTCAAGATTACACTTTCGAATATCCATGTTATTTGCTCGATTCACACAATCCCGACGGGAATTGTTGGACAGGTATGGATCCTAATGGGATCTGGCCTGTCCGGGTAAATCCAGAGGAGTTGCTTGTCGGCACACCTCCATCACTAAATGTCTCAGGAGTAACTATACCCATAGACCACTGGGTCGAATTGAAATTCCACGGCGAAATCGTCGATGGCCCTGGAAATGACATATTTATTGTTGAGCTGGATCCGGTTGGAGAACAAGCCTTAGTTTTTTTAACGGATGGTGCCGATAATGAATATCTGCTCGGCTTCGCTGCGGTTCCAGATGTTGTCAAATACGGTCCAACTACAATTGGTTTTGACATTGCCGGTATTTTGCTGCCATTTGCACCATGTGCAGTACGTGTGCTCGGAATCGACCTCAGAGGTGGTTCGCCAGGATTTGATCTGGCTTATGTCCGCGCGCGGACTCGTGCAAACTGCCGCAATACAGCTTGTAATCCCAGTCCCCCTGATGGTGTTAAAAATGTGCCTACAGATGTGGTGCTAAACTGGTCACCGGGTCATTCAACAGAAAAGCATGCTGTCTATTTCGGAACCAGCCTTGTTGATGTTGATGCAAATGCAACCCCCCTTAAGAATCCGATGCAGCCACACGATGTCAACAGCTATGATCCGGGTGGACTTGAATTGGGCAAAACATACTATTGGCGAATTGATGAAGTCAATGAAACCGATATCAATAGTCCTTGGACGGGTGAGGTGTGGAAATTTACTTCGGTTGATTATCTTGTTGTGGATGATTTTGAATCCTACAACAGGTATACATTAGATGATACTTGGAAACAAATACCGAGAGCGGTTTTGGATATTGCCAAGGCCCCTGAACCGATTCATAAATGCCGACAGTCAATGAGATTCAGCTACTACTATGATGACCGTTTTTATTCTGAAGCCAAATATCCATTTGATACTCCAAGAGATTGGGCTTCTATTGGAGCTAAGTCACTGGAGATGTTCTTTCATGGTAAAGCAGATAATGATTCTCAAACTCAGATGTATTTTGTTCTGGATGACGGTAATGTTGAGAAGGTCATCCCATACGATGGCGATGCGAATGACATTACCATAGAAATCTGGCAGCCCTGGAGAATTGACCTGCAAGACATGGACGATGTTAACCTTAACAACATTGAGTCTATTTCTATTGGTTTCGCCAAAAGCACAACCCAGCCAATTGTGCCGGGTCTCGGCTTTGTATACTTCGATGATATTCGGATCTATTCCTCGAGGTGCCTTGAAGAGAAAAGGCCGGAGGCAGATTTCGACTGCGACTGTGGTGTCGGTTTTAAAGACCTTGAAGAGATGGCCGATAGCTGGCTCGATTCAGGATATAAAAATTATACGGTCTTTGCTCCAGGTGCACCGCTGGCCTGGTATAAATTCGATGGTAATACCAATGACAGTGCAGGCAACGCTCACGGCCAACTGTGGAGTACCCCAACTTTTGTTCCTGGAGTTTATGGTCAGGCACTCAAATTCGATGGTCACCAAGATTCTGTGTCAGTGTTCGATGCTGCTGATTTATTCTCACAAATCAATACCGGAATAACAATCACCTTTTGGGCAAACGGTGAAAACTCACCAGATCATACAGACACTCTATTTTGTACAAACTATTCTTATAATATTTATAATCCCACAATAGCGATTAATCTCGGTTGTTGGAAGCAACCTGGCAGATATAACTGGGATTGCGGTTCGCCATGGTTCTTCGACAATCGGCTCAGTGGAGACCACCGACATGAAGCTGAATGGTTGGGACGCTGGAACCACTGGGCATTTACTAAAAACGCCTTAGCAGGGATAATGCAGATTTTTCTAAATGGCGAACTCTTAGACAGCAAAACAGGCTCATTCTCGTTTATTTCAGGAGTCAGCTCTTATGAAATTGGTGCAGGCTGGTATGGTGGATACGATGGCTTGATAGATGATTTCCGAATCTATGACTATGCCCTCTCACAGCCGGAGATTGCCTATATAGCTACTAATGGGACGGGTATTATCAACATGCCCCTTATCACACCGGCAGATTTATTTCCCGATAACCACATCGACTTAAAAGACTTTGCCATACTCGCCGATTGCTGGCTTGAAAAACAGATATATCCATAATTAACCTTGGGAAAATCTATATGCTTATGTCGCCTTGTTCATCTCGAGAGCATTGAAATGATGCAAAATCTATATAAAAATGTTTTAAAAAAGTAAAAAATACTTTGCAAAAAGAGGTAGTGTTATATTAAAATACTGTGCGTGAAGAAATTATCGGAGGATATTAATTTGGCAATGGCGGGTCAGAGCATTTTTTGTGTTATTTGTTCTATTTTGTATCCTCTTGCCCCGCCAAGGACTCTTTCGATTATGCTGTCATTGTAGGGACCGGCAAGCTCACCTTTGTTTACCTACCAGATATCTTGTCGCTCTAAAAGGATAGAAATCATATGTGACGATTCTGTCACTTTCACGCAGGTTGTTGTGGTGATAAAATATTCCATTTTCACTCTATGCTAACTTTGAATTTTTGTCCATAGCCACTGGCATTGTTAATATCGGCAGACTAACATGTCGATGAATGCTACAAATAGCTTTTTGTAAAAGGTTGGAACTAACTATAACGGGAGGCTTTATCATGTTTACGTACGTTCGAAGATTAACTTTTGCTGTAATGTTTATTGTCACGTTTCTGTTTTCTTATTTACCTCTTATAGCCGAACCGGTCAGTTTAGAACAGGCTCAAAAAATTACTGACACATTTCTTATGGCTCAAAATATTCGGCAACAGCAGGGAATGATAAAAATTGAATCTGATGCTACCGGGAAAATACCAACTATATCCGGAATTCGGGAAATCCGTGGTGATGATGGAACTGTCCTTGCATACATTTCCGAATTAGAGTCACATGGATTTGTAGCGACCTCTGCAGATACGGATATCAATCCAATTATTGCTTATTCTGATAAGACTTCTTTCCCTCCCGACAAAGAAAGGAATAATCCACTTTACCGCTTATTAAAAGAGGACATAAAATTAAGAATCAAGGCATTAGCCGAAGATGGCCAATTAAACACAATTGAGAACAATAACCTATGGAATCTTTATGCCAACAAAGGAACATTAGAAAGCGAGACTTTTCAGCAATGGCCGCCAGAGAACACCACATCTACCGGCGGATGGCTGGAGACCACCTGGCACCAGAGTCCACCTTATAACAATTTTTGTCCGCTCGATCCGGTTGATGCAAACAGATCTGTCGTAGGTTGTACTGCTACAGCGCTTGCACAAATCGTTAATTATCATCGTCAGTGTAACATACATTTCGATAAATTCGATTCGTACACAACATATAGTGGTATCAATATAGACGCAGACTGCAACGACTACGATTTCCCCTCTTTTGAGCAGCTAAACGGTTATCTTGCTGACCTGCGATTGAAATATAGCAGACAGGAAGATCTGAACGATACAGATGTTGCCGCACTCAATTTTGCCTGTGGTATCGCCGCTATCATGGATTATTCCAGTGAAGGCTCAGGGGCTTCACCATATGATGTGCTGCAAGCGTTGCTTTATAAGTTCGGTTTTTACTCGGCCGCCATGACCGGCGGTCTGTCACGTGAATATCAATGCTTACTACAAGAGAATATAATCAATCAACTTCCCGTAGTATTGGGTATCAGACCGACTGATGCTTATGGTGGACATGCTATCGTTTGTGATGGATACAACACGAATGGTGATTATCACCTTAATTTCGGCTGGGGCTCCGAACATCCTGAGGAAATAACAGAAGCATGGTATCGTCTCCCAAGCGACCTTCCGTCAGATTTATGTATCATTACCGAAATTACATTGAACGTTAATCCTGTCCCAACAGGTATCGATGTTGACCTGGCCTCTTTTATTTTTTATAGTGTTCCGGGTCAGGAATCCGATCCCACAACGATGTTCATCAAAAACAACTCCACACAATCTATGTCGATAAACTACATATCCAGCCCTGAAGGATTTGTAATATCAGGTGCGGATAATAATTACTCGAACTACATAGGTCCTTTCCAGATACAGCGTCCCGGACAGGAAGCTTCGATCAATGTTAAGTTCTACCCGGATGAGGCAAGGGGGTATTATGGAACGTTAATGATTAATTACGGCGAGAATAACACCAAGAATGTGATTCTAAAAGGATACTCCTTCACGGGTGGGACCGAAATCCAGGAAGGTGAAGTATCCGGGACCTGGTCGCAAGTTCAGTCACCATATTTCATACATGGGGATATTAACATACCTGAAAACGAATCATTAGTTGTAGAGCCGGGAGTACAAGTCATGTTCGTAGGGCCTTACAGTATGACTATTGGCGAAAATGCCCAGTTGTTAGCTGAGGGAACCAAAAATCAACCGATAGAATTTTCCGCCTGGAATAAAAACACAGGCTGGACCGGATTGCGCTTCCTGGAATCAGGGGATGATGATGTATTGAACTACTGTCGTATTAGTTACTCGAAGAAAACCGCTGGTCTAATATCAGAGTTTGATTTTCTTTACGGGGGAGGTGATGAGGATAGCTGTGGAGGAGCTGTATATTGTTATGACTCGAGCCCAACGATAACGAATTGTAAAATAACTAATAATATAGGAGATAAAGGCGGAGCAATTTACTGCCTTGAAAGTTATCCCATCATTAATAATACCGTGATAGCGAACAACGCTTCAATGGGAGGCAGCCCGCAGTGTGGCGGGATTTTCACCGAGGCATGGGGTGCGCCTGACATCAAAAACTGTACGATAGTCAACAACTCGCCCGGAGGTATTTTCACGGCATCCGGGGATGGAGTGGACATGACCAACACGATCATTTGGGGCAATGAAAGATACCAAATACAAACGGATGAGTCGGTACCTGTAGTGACATTTTGTAACGTTCAGGGGGGTTATCCAGGCTCAGGGAATATTGATTCCGATCCCAATTTCTTTGCCCCCAGCTCCGGCCCGGGTACGGATTATGATGGATTGTTTGCCAACTGGACGCTGAGCAGCTCATCACCATGTATAAATGCCGGTACTGATGTTGATCTTCCAGACACGGACCTGGCAGATAATCCGAGAATTTTTAGCGATATCGTCGATATCGGTGCATATGAAAATCAGTCAGAATTGCCTTTGATTACTGTTAATTCCTCCATCGATGCCGAATTTATAAACCTAAATACAGGATCGACTGTCAGCCTTGACATTATGAACACCGGTCAGATAGAGTTCAAAGTAGAAAGCTTGAGCATTTCCGATGTCAATGGCGTATTTTCAGTCGTTACCCAAATAGAGGATTATCTCCTTGCACCAGGTGAATCAATACAAGCAGAAATTGGATTCACTCCAACAGAAGAGAGCATCTATAATGGCACTTTCTATATTCATTCTACCTGCAGCAATGCCCCTAACAAACAGGTTTCTCTTCATGGAGTTGGAGTATCCGGAACAATCATTCCTGGTGGTGAAGTCAGTGGATCCTGGACGGCCGTGGAGAGCCCTTATACAATTACGGGAGATATTCATATCCCAAGGGGGCGGTCATTGAACATCGAGCCGGGAGTAACAGTTAAATTTGCAGGTCATTTTGGATTAACAGTAGGTTATAGGGCAACTTTGCGTGCCAGAGGCAGCGAGACAGATCCTATCGTCTTTACTCCGATAGATACTGACGAAGGTTGGTACGGCATACGTTTTGTTAATAGCGGGGCCGACGATGTTTTGGAATATTGTACGATTGAATACGCAAAGAAACCAACTAATATAGGCAGCGGATATCTGAATCTGTTAGGAGGAGGAATTCTTTGTTGTAGCTCATGGGAGGCTGAACCAATGTTTGGGGTACCTTCAAGTCCAACGATCGACCATTGTCTGATTGCCAACAATTATGCATTTTCCGGTGGCGGGATTTTGTGCATGGACGATTCAGAGGCTGTGATTACTAATAATACCATCGTTGATAACTCGGGATATTTTGATGGTGGTGCTATTAATGTTCTCGAGTCTTCCCCCGAGATAAACAATAATATTATTGCCCATAATTCTGCGTTGGACTCCGGGGGTATCCAGAATTGGTATGGAACTGCCTCTATCATAAATAATACTATTGTTCATAATAGGCCAAATGGATTGTATCTGGGACCAACACCGTGGACCTTTGAGAAACCACTTATCCTGAATAATATCATTTGGCAGAACGAAATATATGTGGATTATTACGTCTGGCCTGGAGATTATGATATTTGCTTCAACGACATTCAAGGCGGTTTTCAATTAGAGGATGTGCTATTCGAAGAGGAAGTGTATGAAGAAGAAGGCAACATCAATACCGATCCTTACTTCGCAGACCCCCAAAACAGAGATTATCACCTTAAATCTGAAGCTGGCCAATGGGACACTGTCAGTCAAACCTGGATTCAGGATGATGTGTCCAGCCCGTGCATTGACGCTGGAGACCCGGATTCGGATTGGTCAGTTGAATTATCGCCTAACGGTGAACGCATAAACATGGGAGCATATGGCGGCACGACACAAGCAAGTATGTCTATATCAACTGATAATATAGCTAACTAATTCAAGATATGTTATTCATTACCCGGTACAGCAGCCGTGATGAAATGATATACTATTTTTGATTTGGTACTTTTTGCCAAGAAATAATTGGAAGATAATCAGGTATAAAATAATGCCGGATTATATCAAGATGTGTCCCTATCTGTTATCTTTAAAAGTCAGGTATGAAACAGTACAAGCCATAGTCCCCGTGTCAAAACAAGATGGTTTGCTGAATTGCCTGTGCCATCTCTCTTAGTCAAGCTAAGTTCCGAGCGGCATTTTCTTAGACTCGGTTTTTTCGAGCTGTTTGAGCGATTGTGGCTCAGCCACTTTTCGGTATCCCAAAGCCTTTATGACTTCAAGGACTTCTGTCCAGGTCGGAAAAGGCCTTGAATTTTTTTTCTTGTACTCGTCAATTGCCGTAAGAAATGTAAATTGTTCTTCAGACATTTGCCCTTCTTCAGCGGATTTTCGCTCATCTGTAAGTCGTTTACCGGGGCCTCTTCGTCTGTCCAGACCAAGACGTCTGTCAACAACACTACTTCTGCGGTTCTGCCCATTGCGGCGCTCTGTATAATTTTCTTCTCTCATCTTAAAAATCTTCTTCGAAAAGATCTCCGTCGAAATCACTGTCGTCTTCGTCATCTAATGCAAAATCGTAGAAATCATCATAGGCTTGCTGAGACTCGATCACAACATGTGCCTCATCAAGAAATTCTTCTGGAACCATTACTGTGATTTCCTTTGAACCAATTGACTTTTCGTCATGTTCACTTATAACTGCAGGGATATCATTAGCTTCCATCAAAGTTTTATATTCTCTGGCTTGCTCAAAATCCTCAGCAAAAGCAACAACGACATACCCTTCTAATTTGGCTTGTGACTTATGAATTTTTTTTGATCGCTTTCCCATTTTTTCCTCCAAAAAAACTACATTCCCAAAAGCATTTTATCTTGTTTGGGGCTCTTTTATCTATTATGTCCGAATAAGTCCTTAAACGACTTTCATCAGGATATTTTCGTCAAATTCACCCTAACAAATTATCAAAAATTAGATGTAAATCTGAAAAACTGTGAAAATCTTTGATTTTATGTTCAGGTCCATAAAAATGGTTCCTTATGGTTTATATTGATTTGTTATAAAAATTTAACATTTACCGGTATTTTTTTGTTGCAAACTTGTCTACTCCTATGTAATTAATAAAAACAGATAATGTGCCGGGCTTAAGGATTTTGTGCCGGACTACTACAATAATTTTACTTTTCAATAAGGAGGTTTTTCGAATGGCAAAGAAAAAGGAGTCTTTGATTGTAGCAAGTAAAGTTAAGGCTTACATAAAGAGCAAGAAGATGATGACCTCATCTGATGCCCTTGAGGCAATCAGTGATCGGGTCTATAGTATGCTTGATGCTGCCATAGCACGAACCAAAGCCAACCGGCGCAGTACAGTTAAGGCACAGGATTTGTAAAATTAGTTAGAGACCGTTTGGTGCCTTATTTCCATTTGGTGTCTTAAATCCATGCAAGGAGGCAAGATGTGCGCTAACATCTTTTGTTTAGGCTACTTACGTTTGCAATATAGTCGAATGGAACAAGCCATTCCGCCTTATTAACAAAGGCGGAATGGCTTATTTTGATTACAATAGACCTATAAAATGGCTATATTAGTATCAAAATTCGAGTTTTTTTGAACTTTTTTTGAACTAATGCCCTTTTAATACCCGATTTATATAAAAGGTAAAGAAACAAATACTTTTTTTCCTTTTAAGCAAATAAAGACTGAGCGATTTCTTGCCGATAGAGGGTTTTATTAGTTATTAGCAATTTGTTTTTTTAGCCAAATGGTTTCTTAACTTCGTACTTATGTTTATAGGTTTTCGATAATGAGAACCATCACAAATCTTTATTCGATGTTTATTTATAGGACTTAAACAACGGGTGAGTGTATGAAAATTTTCATGTTAGGCTGGGAGTTTCCACCGTTTATTAGTGGGGGTCTGGGAACAGCTTGCTATGGCCTTACAAAAGCGATGGATCAGCTTGGCATGAAAGTTACATTTGTTCTGCCCAAAATGGTCGGAGAAAAATATACGACCCACGTTAAGTTATTATGTCCGGGTTCTGAGAAATCCGCTTTTTCTTTAAAGTACAGTGAACTAAAAAATGTAAGATTTCACACAATAAGCTCTCCCCTACAACCTTATACAACACCGGACATTTATAACAAGCAAATCGAAGAGACTTTGAGACAAAAACATGAGAGACAATTAGGCAACATCACTTCAGCAAGCCAGTTCGTCACATCGACGGATTATAGCAGCGATATGTACACCGAGGTTCATCGTTACGCCGCGATTGCCGCCGAATTAGCAGAATATGAGCAATATAATTTTGATATAGTTCATGCTCACGACTGGATGACCTATCCTGCGGGAATTACAGTATCGGCAATAAGTGGAAAACCACTGGTTATTCACGTGCATTCGACAGAGTTCGATCGCAGCGGTGAGCATGTCAACCAGATGATTTATGATATAGAACGGCAGGGTATGGAGCGGGCGAATAAAATAATTGCAGTAAGCCATTTTACCCGCAATATTATCATAAGCAGATATGGTATTAGCGGTGAAAAAGTTGAAGTAGTCTATAACGGAGTCGAACGTAATGGAAGCTGGTCGTCTTTGATCGAAACCGGGATCAAAAAAGATGAGAAGATTGTTTTATTCTTAGGACGGATCACAATGCAGAAAGGTCCGGAATATTTTCTCCATGCTGCAAAAAAAGTTCTAAATATAATGGATAACGTCAAGTTCGTTATGGCCGGCTCCGGAGATCTCATGCACAGATCAATCGAATTGGCGGCAGAACTCGGTATCGGGCAAAAAGTCTTGTTTACAGGCTTTTTACGTGGTGAGGATGTACAAAAGATATATAATATGGCTGATTTATACGTAATGCCTTCAGTATCGGAACCATTTGGAATTGCACCTTTGGAGGCGTTGGATAATGATGTTCCCGTCATAATAAGTAAGCAAAGTGGTGTATCTGAAGTGTTAATGCATGCTCTAAAAGTTGACTTCTGGGACGTCAACGAAATTGCTAATAAGATTATTGCAGTGCTGAAATACCCACCATTACGGATGACGCTTAAAAGCCATGGAAATTTTGAGGTAAGAAAATTGCGCTGGAAAGACTCAGCAGCAAAGTGTGCGAAAATCTATGAAGATATGTTGCTTCCAGTTTGAGTATCCTACAAAACAATAATCAATAAGACCTTCAAAACGAGATACAAGATTATGCCTTCTGTATGTTTCTATTTTCAAGTGCATCAGCCTGTAAGATTGAGAC
>CAZFOQ010000140.1:0-10199 GCA_964520535.1 uncultured Pirellulales bacterium
TTAAGAAATATCAAAAAATGCTCTTTCAAACACAGAGAACATCTACGTATTTTTGCAAGAGATACCCCTCATTTTAGGCTAAAAAGAGGTAGAAAAAGACTAAAGACTCAAGAATGCTATTTATCATGCCTTAATTGTTATAAGGATAATAAAAACAAGTGTGTTGAATTGTCGATTGCTAAGACTTATCGCAGCGGCAGCCAAACCGTCATCTCGGATTTGCCGCGATTGCCCCAGGCATAATAAGGGATCAGGCGAATATCCACCTCTTTCGGCTGCTGATCTGTGAACGGGCGGTAAAGTGTTTCGCTCCAGTCGCCTCCGGCAAAAAGATGGGCTTTGCCTTCCAGCACAGTAATGCCGCCGAGCAGGTCGGCATCAAATCGACTTACCGGCTTGAAAGCAGGGGGTATAGCGACATCGGCTATTTTTACACCATCCGGCAGTTCCGGCGATTCCAGGCAGTATACAATCGGCCCTCGTTTGACGGCGACCTGGTTGCGAATTTCCTCGGCCATGGGATGCGCCTCAATCAATTGGGCCGGCATCGGCAGGGTAAGCTCGATGGTGTCACCCGCCGACCATGTTCGTTTGATTTGGAAATACTGTTCGGGTCTGAGATTATTGCCAATGAGTTTACCGTTGATTGTTACACCGGCACTATTGGCCCAGCCGGGAATCCGCAGGAAAATCGAGAACTCTTTTTCGGGTGCTTTCTCGACGATGATTTTGATTGTTCCATCCCATGGGTAATCGGTCTGCTGCCTGAGCCTGAGCGTGCTGCCATCTGGCAGCTCAGTATCGAGCACATTGCCGCCGTAAAGATTGAACCACAATCCTTCGTCCGAGATGCTGTAAGCATAACTTCCGGCTTCGGCGATTGTGCGGACGGTATTCGGCGGGCAGCAGAAACAACTGATATACGGCTCGCGTTGTCGCGACCAGCGCAGCTCGAAGGGGGGCTCGTCAACTACTCGAAGTGGATTTGTATAGAAAAAGTTTCTGCCGTCGAGACTGATGGTCGAAAGCACGCCGTTGTAAAGTGCCAACTCAAGCATGTCGGCAAAACGCGCCTGTGCCGTGATTTCCAGCATGCGCCAGTTCCACAATGCAAAGCCGACTGTAGCACACGATTCGTTGTACGCCGTGACATTCGGCAATTGGTACTCTCTGCCGTACGCCTGATGAACAAGATGGATGGAACTGTGACTTTTCGAGCCATCCGGCGAAGCCCCGTCATACAGGGCACCGGTGGCACCGGTAATATACACTTTTCGATGGGCGACGTCACGCCAGATACTCTCCAGGGCATCCAGCAGAGATTTGTCCCCCGTCTCGGCATAGACATCGGCGGCACCGGCGTAGAGATAGTTCGCCCGAACGGCGTGGCCGACGGCCTTAGTCTGTTTGCGAAAGGGGATTCGGTCCTGGTTATGGTCCGTACCGCCTTTGATCAGTTCTCGAATGTCAATCAGACCTTTGGCCAGCTCCAGATACCTCGGCTCGCCGGTGGTCCGGTACATTTCGACCATGCCCATATAGTGGGAAGGACAAATGGCATTGTTCGCCAGATTCTCCGGAGATTTCTTATAGAATGCGTAAAGATAATCAGCGGCCTTTTTGGCGATATCCAATAACGTGGTCTTGCCCGTAGCGCGATAATGGATACACGCGCACGTCATCAAGTGCCCCATGTTGTAAGTCTCAAAGTCGAGCTTGTTTTTGAATTCCGTGGTTCCCGGACTCTGGCTGCGCTGGGTGATGATGACCGGCGTATGAATATAACCATCCTCGCGCTGGACCTTGCCGATCACCTCGATGATCCGATCCATCTGCTGGTCAAGCTCCTCGTCTTTGGTGACACCATAGACATAAGCGACTGCTTCGAGCCATTTATAGAAATCGCCGTCATGCCATTTCGGCCCTCTGTGCCTTCCCTTTTTTAATCCCGCCGCAATAAGAAAGTTGTCGTAAGCATGACTGATCTTGGGGTCTTCCAGGAGTCGCCACATATTCGGAATCATCGCACTGCGGCATGTTTCGAACCGCTCGGCCCAGAAACCTTCGGTCCACTGCACATCGTTGATATCGAGACTCCGAAGCTTGACGTATTGACTGACAGGCGTGTCTTGTTCTGCCGCTCTGGTGTTTTTGGCAGCCGGATAAAACATCACAACCAAAACGCATACAAGTAATACTTTTACGATTGCTATTTTGAAGTGGAGACTTGTTGTTATGGCAGTTTTATTGCGATTCAAATTCATTTTCATTCCCTTTATGCCCCAAAGTCTTCTGAATGTTTTTATATGTAGTAGAATTTTGAATGGATTTTAAATGGAAGTAACTTATTTGTCAACCGAAACAGGCAGTATGATGGATGGTTCGCTTTGGAGACTGGCGATCGAAAAACCTCTCTGGGAAAGGTTAAGGCATGATTTCTATTGGTGAATTCTTCAGCCAATTATCCGCTAATAAAAAAAGATCAGCCGTATTAACCTGACCATTGCGGTCGAAATCCGCCCGAACGTCATATTCCGCCTGCGATACGGAGGCCGGCCAACTCATCGAAAAGATGGCGAAATCATCAAGGTCGATCCTATGATCAACGCTGGCATTGCCTTCGAGAATTGTGCCCATATTAACGGAGGTGTTTGGATCCGAGATAACTACGCTTTTTTTGATATTCATCAAAGTGTAGTCGCTCTGGGCGGTGATATCGTATGTCCCCGGCTCGACACCAGTGACCTCACAGACAGCCGTGCTGCCATCAGCCGATTTGGCGGTGATTGACTTGAACTCATAGGTCGGAGTGTCATTTAAAACATCTGCTTCCGGCGTAAAGAACTTGACAGTTAATGGAACGGCCCATCCATCATCGGGACGGCCATCACCTTGAAGGACCACGGAAATAGACACGATAACTTCTACCGGACCTATGCTGACTATCGCCTGAGGGACATGCGTGGAAGGTATATTTGTGGCTGCTTGAATACCGCTCCGCTCGGCGGAGGTGAGTCCGGACCTAAAGTGACATCCTAAATCAATCGCAGTCGCCTGGATGAGCATATTACCGGCGACAAAACCCGTTTCCAGGCGGGCGTATTCGTCTGCGACATCGGAAGAATCCAGGCAAAGTATGGCATAGCACGGCGCCTGAGGTAAACCGCTAACGGCAGATTGGAGCCTGCCCCTGGAATCAGCAGGTCGAGGCCCACCCCTACCGCCATAACCGGAATCTATCTGTTCGGTTCGATGGTCTCTGGTATTTAAGTTTGTGCTGGGATTTCTGTTATGATAACGAAAAACACCGTTTTCATTTGCCAGATAAATTTTGCCGGTGAGATAATAATTCGCCCAGGCTGAAGGGACGGTCAATCCTGCTCTGCCGTTGCTTGATGTATGAGCGGTGCAGCCATATCCAGCCCAAAGAATCTGAGAAATTTGCTGCAGCGTCAAATTCGTTTCGCCGAAGCTGCTGACATATCTCAGATTGTCAAGTACCTCTTCGAGGCTGTTGTCGCCTGTGGTTGAAGGGTCCGGCAGCCATCCCGGCTCACCTTCCGGCACAGAACAACGCGCTGTCAACTCAGTTGTCAGCCCTCGAACTGATTGTACTCCAAAAATTAATCGTGCCTTTGGATATCCCAGTCCCTTCGGACAACTCGCCATCTGGGATTCCGTACTCCGGCACAAAGATACGGAAGCCAGAATAGCCGGCATAAACGAAACGCCGGTATCGAAATCCCGCTCACTTTCATATATTAGTGCGAAGGCTCCATCATCCCTTACTACGTTCGAATGCCGGGTTAGTGAGTGGTTATTGGGATCATATAAATATGTCCCATCTGGTGTGGCAATGTATATGTCCCTGTGGGTCCCCGTTAAGGGGACTTTCGCTGCCGCCCAGATGATGTTACTAATCTGCTGGGAACTGGCCGAACCGCTCAGTGAATGTTGTGAGTACCTGCTGTTCAGACAGATTTCCACGGAGTTATCTGTCATGAGCGGTGCTGGAAGCTGATTTGCATCGGTTATCGCAGCTTCGCTGTTTTGGACCTGGCAGAATATCAGGTAAAACGTGAATATCAGAACTACCGGCATGATCTTTTTCATGTTCCACCTTATCCTTTCTATAAGTCTATTCTACCACGTGTGAGACGTCCAGACTTTGTCTGAATGCGTCCTTGCCCTCACATTAGAATATAGCTTATTGTCGTGCCTGGTGCAAGGAAATATAGGACGTTTAATGATTTTGAGAGATAGCTGGCTAAAAAAACCGAAGGCACAGGAATGTATGTTTCCATGCCTTCGGTTTGCCATTCTTTATATCTGCTATCGTAGCAAAGCTTACTCCTCTTGCATATACGGATAACGGAAGTCGGTTGGCGGCAGGAACGTTTCCTTAATGGTTCGCGGCGAAATCCATCTTGCCAGATTGAGCGAGCTGCCAGCCTTGTCGTTTGTGCCCGATGACCGCGAACCACCGAACGGCTGCTGGCCCACGACCGCACCCGTAGGTTTGTCATTAACGTAGAAATTGCCCGCTGCGTGACACAGCGTATCCATCGCCTTGACAATCGCATCGCGGTCCAAAGCGAATATCGCTCCGGTCAGAGCATACGGCGAAGTCTGGTCGCACAGTTCTAATGTCCGGTCATATTCACTTTCGGGGTATATATATACCGTCAAGACCGGCCCGAAGATTTCTTCGGCCATAAGTCTGGATTTCGGCTCCTTGCTGACGACGACGGTCGGCTCGATGAAATATCCCCTTGAGTCATCGCTTCCGCCGCCTGCGACAATATCCATATCGGGCGAATTCTTGGCGTAATCAATATACCCGGTGATAGTATCGAAGGCCTTTTTATCGATAACCGCTGCCATGAAATTCGTAAAGTCGATCACATCACCCATTTTTATACTACCGATTTCGCTTAACAGCCGCTCTTTGACCTGAGGCCAGGTCGAATCCGGGATATAAGCTCGTGAAGCAGCCGAGCATTTCTGTCCCTGATATTCGAACGCCCCTCGTACCAGTGCCGCCACGAGGGCCTCGGTATCGGCGCTTGCGTGTGCGAATATGAAGTCCTTTCCGCCGGTCTCACCAACAATGCGAGGATAAGAGACATATTTTTGTACGTCCTGACCAAGGGTTTTCCAGATCGACGCAAAGACGGCGGTGCTTCCGGTGAAGTGTATCCCGGCGAGCCTGGAATCATCCAGAACCGGCGGTGCGACGACCGGACCCGGACCAGATACCATATTAATAACTCCGGGCGGCATGCCCGCCTCTTTCAGAATCTTCATAATGAAGTACGCCGGTAATACTGCCGCTGATGCGGGCTTCCAGATGACCGTATTACCCATCAAAGCAGGCGCGGTCGGGAGGTTGCCGGCTATCGAAGTGAAGTTGAACGGGGTCAGCGCCAGGACAAATCCATCCAATGGCCGATGCTCCATGTAGTTCAGCACGCCTTTAGTTGACATCGGCTGGTCACCATAAACATCTTCCATGAAATGCGGATTGAACCGCCAGAAGTCTATCAGTTCACATGCAGAATCAATTTCCGCCTGGTGCGGTGTCTTGCTCATGTTGAGCATAGTAGCGGCATTAAGTGTGTTGCGGTATTTGCCGGCCAGCAGATCTGCGGCCTTGAGAAGGACCACCGCTCTGGATTCCCATGGCATCCGGCCCCAGTCTCTCTTGGCTTTCTCAGCGGCATCGACAGCCTTGATGGCATATTCGGCGTCGGCCTGGTGATATTTGCCCAACACGTGCCGGTGATCGTGGGGACAACGGATGTCCGCGAGGTTGCCACTATGCACTTGCTCGCCGCCGATTATCATTGGAACTTCCACTTGATTATTAAGCATCTCTTTGAGCTTGGCAGTCAGGTCCGCACGCTCGGGACTACCCGGTGCATATTGCAGGCACGGTTCATTGGCCGGTTGTGGAATGTGAAAAATACCATTAAACATTTTTCTCTCCTTTAGGGATTAATTCTATGTGTTCTGGCCGCAGCACTTTTTATATTTTTTCCCGCTACCGCAGGGACAGGGGTCATTACGGCCGACTTTGGGAGTTTCAAGCTTGATTTGTTTTACTTTCATTTGGCCCTGTGGCGCCTGAGCGGCGGCTCGTTGCCGCTCGGCCATCGCGAACTGCCCGACTTCATCATGACTTGTTGTGCTGACATTCCATACGCTCCGGGCGCGAGCGCCGGCTTCGAGACGCACCTTGAAGATGATATCCGTGACACGATCCTCTATAGTTGCAAGCATCTCATCGAACATTCGATAACCTTCGCGCTTGAATTCGGTCTTGGGGTCTTTCTCGGCCCAGGAGCGCATCCAGATGTCGCCTTTGAGGTCGTCCATCAAAAAGAGATGGTCTTTCCATGTACTGTCATAAACCTGTATTAAGACATATTTTTCCAGGTCACTCAGTTCGGCACGCAGGAATTCTTTTGCGACCAGGGACAATTTGTCCTTGATTTCGGGGCCGTCTCCTGAGAGATCGTCTTCGGTTATAGAAGTGTCGAATCTTTCGCTGGCCCAGTTGACTAATTCCGGAATACTTAATCCGGCGATTTTTTCGGAAAGCTCCTGTTCCAGTTTTCCGTTGTTAAAACTTTCGCTTAGTTCGAGAAGTTGTTTTTGCAATGCTCGTGGTTTGGTGTTTTGTATTTCTTCAACTGTAAGCCCGGCGTTGTATTTTTTATTGGCCCAGCCAGCAAGTGCTTCGAAAGCATATACGTTGGGACCCTGTGGACCATAAACCATATTCATCGCAAATTCGACAGGATACTCGATCTCCCTTTGTTTGTATCTGGCGGCAGCTTTTTTACCAAGCTGCTGGCGAATTTCCGAAGCTTTAAGGTTTGCCAGCTCTGTGGTATCCAGTTTTATGCCGAATTTGGCTTGTGCCCATTCGGCAAACTTGCGGATGGAAAAATCTTGCTTCAGGAACTCGATTAGCTGTGAACAATCCTTCTTCTCGATTTGCTCAGCAGCAGCCAAAGTCAACTGTTCTTCGATCTCTTCCGGTGATTGGTTTTTAATCTTGCCGGGACTGAGACTAACTCGAAAGGCGCTCATAGCCCATTTACACAAGCCGTTGATGTCCCAGGTTCGAGGGTCACCATAGTCTTCCAAATACTCGCCCATATAGAGCGATATATCATTAGCGGCGGTCTCTTTAGCCTTACGTTTGATAATGCTCTCTATCTCTTCGACTTCGAGGTCGCCGGTCAGGTCTTTCTCCTTTAATTGGGAGATGTGGAAGTTAGTTCGAGCCCATTCAACAATGCATTTAAACGGGTAGTCCCCCTTGAGAATGCTGTCACAATGTGCTGTGATGGTGCCGTCAATCATTTCCTGGATGATGTTTTTGAGCCCCTTACCGGCTAAGATTGTGCGTCTGCGCGAGTAAAAGATTTTCCTCTGGTAGTCCATCACCTCGTCGTATTCAAGCAGGCTCTTACGTACCTCAAAATTTTTCTCCTCGACTTTCTTTTGTGCCTTTTCGATGCCTTTGCTGATTCTTTTGTGATAGATCGGCTGTCCCTCTTCCCAACCTATCCAGGACAGCGCCTTGACGGTCCACTCCGGAGCAAAGATTCGCATCAGGTCGTCATCGAAGCTCAGAAAGAACTGGCTGGAGCCGGCATCACCTTGTCTGGCGCATCGCCCACTAAGCTGATTGTCTATCCTTCGCGCCTCATGCCGTTCGGTGCCTACGACATGAAGTCCACCGATCTGCGCGACACCTTCGCCAAGTTTGATATCAGTACCTCGACCTGCCATATTTGTTGAAACAGTAACGTTTCCCCGTAAGTTGCCTTTTCTATCCCGATGTTGGTGACCAGCCTTGGCTACAATATCCGCTTCGCGCGCATGCATAGGATCATGCGCAGCTCTCGCATTTAAAATCTCATGTTCAATTCCATATTTTTTAGTAAGCATTGCCGAAAGTGCTTCGCTTTTCTCGACGCTTAATGTACCAACAAGTACCGGCCGACCCGCATAGCTCTCATTCCTTATCTCTTCGACTACCGCATCTGACTTTTCGCGCATTGATTTATAGATCAAGTCAGGTCTTTCGTCTCTGATGTTAGGTTCGTTGGTCGGTATTACAACAACTTCGAGTTTGTAGATATTCATAAACTCTTCAGCTTCGGTCGCGGCTGTACCGGTCATCCCAGCTATCTGGTCGTAAAGCTTGAAGAAATTCTGCAGAGTGATGGTGGCAAGAGTCTGTGATTTTTCTTTTACGGTTACATTTTCCTTGGCTTCGATCGCTTGATGAAGTCCGTCGGACCATTGCCGGCCGTGCATCAATCGGCCGGTAAATTCATCAACGATAACAACTTTGCCGTCTATAACAACGTAGTCTTTTTCTTTCTCGAAAGTTGTGTGGGATCTCAGAGCCTGTTTGATCAAGCTGTTCCAATCGTGTGTTGCAGTTCCAGTGTAGAACTTTTCTCCTACCAATCCCTCTGCCGTCCAACCGCCTTTATCCATAAGGCTGACAGATTTTCTCTCATAATCAACGCTGTAATACAGCTTTTTCGATTCCAGATGATCTTCAGCGCCTTGAAGCTCCGATTCTAACTTAGACTTAGCTTTCTCAAGCTCTGCCTGACTTTTTTCAATCGCTTTCTCAGCCTTCTCGATGCGTTTACTGTCCTTGGCCTCTTTTGCTTTCCCCAACTCGCCCTGGGCATTCGCTAAAGCTCGCTCAATTGAATAAATTTGCTTTTCAATTCGGTCGTAGCTAC
This sequence comes from uncultured Pirellulales bacterium, assembly GCA_964520535.1. Lineage (GTDB taxonomy): Bacteria > Planctomycetota > Phycisphaerae > Sedimentisphaerales > Anaerobacaceae > JAFGPS01. Next base: position 8,781 of record CAZFOQ010000140.1, read on the forward strand.
TCTGCAGCCCAACCAGCTTTCTTGCCACCTCGTCTGCTTTCTCGTATACAGTAACATCCTCATCATGTGGCCCTGATATAATCAGTGGCGTCCTGGCCTCGTCAATCAGAATTGAATCGACCTCATCGATAATGGCATATTGCAGCGGTCCCTGGACCATATGCTCAAGCAACATTTTCATATTATCGCGAAGATAATCGAAGCCGAACTCGTTGTTTGTGCCGTAAGTTATGTCGTAGGCGTATTGATTTCTTCGTTCATCACCGGCCGTATCCATATCCGCCTGAATAGCACCAACAGTCAGTCCGAGAGCCTCATAGACCGGCCTCATCCATTCGGCGTCTCGCTTGGCAAGATAGTCGTTGACAGTGACAATATGAACTTTTCTGCCGGTTATGTGTACGAGGTATGCGGCCAATGTTGCCACTAAGGTTTTGCCCTCGCCGGTCGCCATCTCGGCAATTTTCCCCTCATACAAGACATTGCCGCCTATGATTTGGACGTCGAAGTGCCGCATTCCTACATTTCGCCTTGCCGCTTCACGAACAACAGCGAAGGCTTCCAGCAAAATATCCTCCGCTCTGGTCCCGGCTTTAATTGCTACCTTAAATTCGGCGGTTTTTGCCTTGAGAGCCTCATCGTCAAACTGCTTTATTTGCTCTTCAAATTCAACTGCCCGCTGAGCGATGACCGAATAAGCCTTTACCATCCTCTCATTGCGAGAGCCAAAAACTTTTACAAGAGTTTTATTTATCTTACCCAATGGCATAATATTGTTTCTGTTAAGATGTGGATTTCCACTTGTGTGGGAATGACACCCAACAGTTTATTCCTTCACTCGGGTTACATATTCTCCTGTCCGGGTATCGATACGGATAATTTCGCCGGTCTTAACAAAAGGCGGCACCTGCACAACCAGTCCGGTTTCAAGTGTTGCCGGCTTGTTTTGATTCGTCGCCGTGGCACCTTTTATTTCCGGCGGTGTGTCGGTAATCTCCAAATCGACCGTATTAGGTAAACTGACAATCACCGGTTTGCCTTCGTACATGCTTACCTGCAGTTGACTATTCGGCTTGAGATATTTCTGGCCGTCCCCGAATGCATCATCGTCCAGTGTAATCTGGTCGTAGGTTGTCGTGTCCATAAGGATATGCTCGCTGCCGGAAGAATACAGGTATTCGTAGGTTCTTTTATCGAGATATGCCTCTTCGATATTTTCTTCGGAGCGCAGGCGAATATTTTGGATGGAACCGTCAGTCAGGCTCTTTAATTTTGTCTGATAGACCGCACCGCCTTTACCTAACTTGACATGTTGGTAGTCAACAATAGCGTACAATTTCCCGTCGATTGTGACGGTCTGACCTTTTTGCATCTGGGATGCTTTCATTTGTTACTCCAAATTACAATAAATTTTTATCA
>CAZFOQ010000141.1:0-10149 GCA_964520535.1 uncultured Pirellulales bacterium
CTTAAGGGCCACTCCGCTCGGTCTATTACTTACTACGGGAATGGTATCAGTTCCCGCAATTGACAAATGTTTCGAAATATGTATAACAATTTACTAACACGCATTTTTGCATTAAAGTCTCAACTTTAGTATGTCATTGATTTTTATGAGGAGGAAGTATGATGAAAAGACAAAGTTTCTTCAAATCGGCTGGACTTATTATCATTATCGTCGCATCAGCAGGATTGACAGTTTTCGCAGGGCCGACTCTGCAAAACGGAGACTTTTCAGCAGGTTTGAATAACTGGACTCTCGAGTATGGTACTGTTACCGATGGAGGAGGTTATGCCCTGTTTGAAGAAGACTTATTTAGCTTGTCGAGTACGTTGAGCCAGCAATTTACTATTCCGGCGTTGGCTCTGGAGCTTTCTTTTGATTTGGTGATGTCAGTTGTTCCTGGTGGAGATTATGACGAGTTTAGCTGGCCGGATGCATTTACTGCCTCATTGTTAGACCCTGTAACATTCGACCCATTGGTTTCGAATCCCGGCTATATTGACTTCTACTATGTGGATAATACGGGATATCTCGAAACGGTTGCAACGGTCTCAGGTAACACGGTCAGCCTTGATGTATCGAGCCTGGCTGGTCTGGACGCTTACCTGGTTTTCGACTTGTGGGGCAGCTATGATGGAATGCTGACGAGTGTCAATCTGGACAATGTAGAAGTTTCAGTTATTCCAGTTCCGGGTGCGCTGCTGCTTGGTTTTATTGGCATAGGTTCGTTCGGCGTTTTCAATATATCAAGAATCAGGAAGGTAGTATGAACAAAGAGTAATAAATTCTGAAGCCGAGAAAACATACGTGACATATCGTTTTAACATAGCATTTGGAATACGTAAGAACAAACCGACGAACATCAATGAGGCTCTTATGTTGTAAAACGTTCAAAAAGATTTCTTACCCGTAGATACGTTGAACAGTGGGATAAAAAACAGTCTTGAAGGCTTATGAGGAGAATGTGTTATGAATACGAAACAAAGATATTTTAAAGAGATGTTTTTGTTGTTGGTCCTAGCACCTGCCTGCTGTGTAGGGCAGAGAATTGTTTTCGAGGAGACCTTCGGATCCGACCAGGAGTTATACGATGGGTCGTGGTTGTGGCACAGCGGCCAACCGGAGCTAACGGTGAGTGAGTACGAACTTCCCCCTTTTCCGACAATTGCTTCTGACAACAGTGGAGTTTATGGATACAATACAGGGATTCATGTATATCCGGACATTCGGTTTGATCGGGCAGGTATTCTAAATGTAGAGTCAACAATGGCAGTTCGGGGCGGCAAGTTGTACATGAAGCAGCTTGTTCACCTCGGTCCAAATGAGGGGACGTATTTTCATGGAACCAGTAGAGTTGGAGTATACTGTTGGGTTGAGATAGAAGCGCCAATAATTGGCCTCGATCATGATTGCAGATTGTCTATGGATCTTGGATTGATAAGCGCGGGGCGAGGAGGAGCTTGTGGGAGTTCTGGCTTATCTTTTGGCTTTTCCTCACCTGAAATTGGTGGCCTTGGGAACGGGGCATGGAACTCAGTTCTTGGGGGAGGGCTAGTTTCCGGGGGTTCTGGCTTCCCATTCCAGAGCTTCACTAGTTTTGACGTAAGGTTATGTGATGTGTTGGGTTTAAGTGAGGTACAGTTTGATGAAAGGTACAAGAATGCCCAGCGCATCAGGTTTGCTGTAGAGTCAAAAGCCAAACTGATACAAACATGGGATAATTTTGAACCTCAGTGGGCATGTATTGAGTTTACAGTTGATAATATCAGAATCTATGATCCCGGGCAGGAACTAACGATTGTAGCGTGGACTTCGGGGCATTTTGTCTCCGATGAGGAAGGTTGGTACTCGGCCGCTACTTCACCAATTCATGTTCAAGTCCTCGATTATCTCGGTAACCCTGTTCAAGGAGCTGCCATCTTGTTGCAAGATACTCCTTACGGGCAAAGCGATATTAACGGACGTTTAGATTTCTCTTGGCCGATCCCGGATTCCCCACCGGTAGAAGGGCCATTCGCAAGCAAGGTCAAGGCAGCGTGGTATAATCTGTCAGGAGAAAGCGAGCTACTAACCGTATACAATCTGGAACAGCTTGTACAACGAACAGCCACACTTAGTGCTTATGAAGCCTTCATGGCCAATGTCACAAGATGGCTGGCATACATGACTCCTACCGTGTCATCACCTCCTGGGAGAATTGGCCGGATCTGGGAGTTGTTTGGTGCCTTGTTGAGCTTCCTAAAGCTCTACACGGAGTATAGTGCACAGGCTGGTGACGTAGTGACGGTTGAGACATACGAGTGCACGGCACCGGATGTAGCTCCTGCGTGGCTTATTCGGGAGACAATCGTACGAGATGGACAACTCTTCTTAGAGCGTAATTCGTGGACCGAGAGCGCGGCCCAATATTATGATGCCACGTCGCCCATTCCTGAACAACTGAGAAGAGGTGGTATGTTGTTAACGCTTGCTTCCCCTGCGGCACTCTATGTTACAGCCCCGGATGGTTCCCACGCCGGCTACGACCCCTTGACACGGCAGCTTGTATTCGACTTTCCCATTGCGATCAGCCAGCGTGGAGATGAGCCATTCCTGTTATTCATACCTCACCCAGTCAATGGGTATTATCTGATAAATGTGATACAAGAACCCAATGCTTTACCTGATGACACCTATTCTCTCGAGGTGACACGAGATGGTCAGACCATCGTATTGGCGAAGAATGTTCTGGTCAAGGACATTCCTGATGATGGCTACAGAATCACAATTGGTGATACGATCACCGTCTTTGGGTCGGTCGATCAACTCGTTAGTATTTATGTTGGACGAGCAAGCTACAACCGTCGGACAGGCCAATTCAGTATTAATGTTACGGTTACAAATACATCCGATACGATTATCAGTGAGCCTGTTTGGCTGATTATTGAGGGCATAAGTAATCCTAATGTTACACTTGCCTCCGGCGATGGTATAACTTCCGACGGCAAAGAATATATTGATCTCTCAGGGCTATTGGGTGATGGTTACTTAGATACTGGAGAAAGTATAACCTCGCAGGTACATTTCAATAATCCGAACAGAGAGCGTTTCACATTCGAGGTGAGCACACGCGGAATAATTTATTGAACAATATCAATTATTTTCACCTCAACGATAGACGAAAAATCCCCAGATGAATCCGGGAGCAGATCCCCGCATTCATGTTGACAGGTTTTTGGGGCCCCGCCTATGCGTAAATGACAATATTACCGCGGGTCAAAAAGAAACCCCCACTTAGAACGCAGGACTAAATAAAAAAACCCCCGTGGGAATACAGGGGTTTATCTTTATGGCAAATTTATATCGTTAGTTCTGCAGGGGATTCGGATCGTGATCGTCATTTCGCGGATGAGCGTTTTCATAGACCTCTTTGAGCCTTGCTGTCGTCAGATGGGTTTAAACCTGCGTTGTCGAAAGCGACTGATGGCCGAGCAATGCCATTCACTATCTGAGAAAAAACAAAGCATCGGGTATCTTGTTCAATCCCGGACTGTTAGCGGCATTCGTAAAGACAGCGAGGCCCAAATCACAACGAGTAAAAAATGCCAAACTATTGCAGGTATTGATTATATTTTTTTTCGTGGGCGATTGTTGTTTGCGGTCCGTGGCCGGGATAAACTTTTGTTTCATCCGGCAGAGTAAGAAGTTTTTCTTTGATACCCTTTATTAACTGTGTCATACTTGAGCCGGGGAAATCCGTCCTGCCGACCGAATCGGCAAAAAGTGCATCGCCAACAAAAACAACTCCCTGCTCTTTCGAATAGAGACTAATTCCGCCGGGAGTATGGCCGGGAGTATGAAGGACTTCCAGTTTTATGCCGGCCTGCTCGATTACGTCCTGCTCTTCAACAGTAAAATCCGCCGGCTCGGTAATAAACGCCGCTCCCGTCATAGCAGACAGATTTGATACGGGCTTTTCGAGCATTTCGGCGTCGAGTTTATGGATATAAACTTTTATAATCGGGAACTGGGCACGTAACGCATTCACACCTGCAATATGGTCAATATGGCCGTGAGTCAGAACCAACGCAACGGGATTTAACTTATTTTCCTGTAAAAAGTTAATTAACTTACCGGCTTCAAGCCCGGCATCAATTACCAGACAGTCTTTAGCTTCTTCGGGGCTGCGTAAAACATAGCAGTTGGTCTCATACATACCCAGAATAAGTGAGTCTATTTTCATTATAAGCATCCTTTATCAGGTGAGATAGCTTGCTTCATCTGGCCTGATGAAACCCAGCAGGATAACAAAAATCGCCGTAAGGGTCAATAGTCTTGGGCCCGGCCATCGAAGTGGATTAGACTTGACCGGTCGGCTGAAGTTTGTTAGTGTGCCGCAGATTAGGGGATAGGGAATAGCGGATAGGGGATTATAAGCCCTATACCCAATACCCTGAACACTAAGGAAAATATTGAATGAAGACTTTTAACCGAGTATTCAAGTATATCTGGCCTCAATGGCAGCGGCTTATCATCATATTTATCAGTGCAATATTGATCAGCATTCTGTTTTCCCTGAGCTTTATGACTATTATTCCGCTGTTGAAAGTGATGATGGGCGAAGAGGGGCTGCACGGATGGATCGACCGCAAAGTTTGCGAGCATCGATACGGCTTTAAATTCTATATACCAGACAGAAGCGATATCCTTGACCCAAACAAGCTTGATATAGCTTATTATCTGATAGTGACAGGAATCGAACGGGACAGTCTTGCAGAAGCTACAGGACTGAGCAGTCAAGACTCGATTGTCGGCGTCGGCGATTTCACTGTTAGAGAAGGTGCGGATAAAGTCCTCTCTTCAACGCTACTTGAGAAACTTGCTACAGCCGGCAGTGACGTTAACATACCTATTCAATATAAGCGTTTCAATGAACAGGGAACCTATGAGCCTGAGCCATATCAAAGCATATTGAACAGCGGAAAGAGGCCTTTTTACCTTAATAGCGTAGAGTCGCTGATGAGTTTTGTGCCGCGTCAGCACGGCCTGGAGGCAAAAACTCGGGCGATGAGTATAATCATAATCATGATGGCGGTCTTTACTGTGGGTCGGTGCATTGCAAGGTTCTACCAGCAGTATCTGGGGGCTAAGGTAGTACAAACGGCAATCTGCGAATTGCGCCAGGATGTTTTTGCTCACGTGTTGGATATGCCCGTAGGATTCTTTGAAAACGAAAGCCCCAGTGATGCGGTCAGCAGGTTGATTCGTGATACAGCAGAACTTTCCACCGGCCTAAAGACCCTGTTCGGTAAAGCGCTTCGAGAGCCATTGAAGGCTGTAGCGTTGCTTGCCGGTGCAATGATAATAGACCTTAAGCTAACGCTTATATTTTTATGCTCAGCACCTTTTATAGTTATTGCCATTGGGCAACTCGGCAGAAAGATTAAGCGAGCAACGAAAAAATCTCTTGTGAGCTGGAGCTTGATGCTGGCCAAGCTTAAAGAAACCTTCGGTGCGATTAAAATTGTAAAAGTTTATAACCGGCAGGAGCATGAAAATTCCCATTTTGACGACATCAATAAAAAGCTGTTGAAGCAACAATTTAAGATAGCCAAGATTGATGCCGGGACGGCTCCAATTATGGAGATCATGGGTATGTTTGCCGGCGGAGCAGCATTACTTTTCGGAGTACATTGGGTTGCAAGCCAGGAAATTTATCCGAGTGAGTTTATCACTCTGGTTGCTGCATTAGGTGCAGCAGCCGAATCGGTACGCAAGAGCAGTGACATCTGGAACAGGCTTCAGCAAGCCAACGCTGCTTCAGAGCGAGTATATGCTATCATCGACCGTAAGCTTGAAAACGAAAGTCCCGGCGCTTATGAACTGGAACCTTTGAAAAATAAAATAGAATTCAAAAATATTGTGTTTACCTATCCCGGATCCGAGAAACCCGCATTGAAGCAGATCAATCTCTCGGTGGAAGCGGGACGCAATATTGCACTGGTCGGACCGAATGGCTCAGGTAAAACTACGCTGGCAAATTTGATACCGAGATTTTATGATCCTGATTCCGGCCAGGTCCTGATAGATGGAAAAGATATTCACGACGCAACGTTCCACAGCCTGAGAAATCAAATCGGAATGGTTACGCAGAATATAATAACGTTCAATGACACCATAGCGGCAAATATATCCTATGGCAAGCCGGGTACTACCCAGGAAGAAATCATTGCCGCAGCCAAGCGCTCGTTCGCCCATGAGTTTATCGAGCCGTTACCCAAAGGTTATGATACGATCATCGGAGAAGAAAGCACCGGCCTTAGTGGTGGGCAGATGCAAAGAATTGTCATAGCCAGGGCGATACTGAAGAATCCTTCAATCCTTATCTTCGATGAAGCCACCAGTCAGGTCGATGCCGAAAGCGAAGCAAAAATTCATAAAGCCATCGAGGAAATTATGCGGGAAAGAACCAGTATTATAATAGCCCACAGATTCAGTACCGTCATCTCTGCGGATGTGATTGTGGTAATGGACGAAGGTCAAATCATCGCTCAGGGCCAACACGACCAACTGATCCAGACCTGCCGGTTATACCAAAGCCTATATGAAACTCAGTTAGTACAAATATAGTTCGGAAACATCAATGACCGACCGGGAGATATCTGCATAACATAGTTAAAATTTATTTTTTGATTCATACTAAACAGTTCACCCAGCCGATTAAATTCGGTAAGTTAGCTAAAGGTTCGAAGTTGAACTTTCTAAATTATAACTGGACTTTTACATAAATTTTGTTTTATACTACGGTTACTCACCTTTAGTTTTTTTGTATATTAATATTCTTTGGAGTTTTTGGGAATTAAAGCTATGTATAAGCCTTCACGGGAAAAAAAAGCACATGAACTTTTTACAAGGTTCCAGGGAAATCCAATAATGACGCCTGCGAACTGGCCCTATCCGACAAATGCAGTTTTTAATCCCGCAGCAACCAAATTAAATACAGAAACGCTACTACTGGTCAGGGTTGAAGATTTGCGTGGTTTTTCGCATTTGACGGTCGCCCGCAGTACAGACGGGCTGACGGACTGGGAAATTGATTCCGAGCCGACGCTCATGGCCGATCAAAGTTCCCGAGAGGAAAGGTGGGGACTGGAAGACCCTCGTATTGTATGGCTCGAGGAGCAAAAGCAGTTTGCTGTTACCTATGTTTCATTCAGCGAGGGTGGGCCGGTTGTTTCTCTGGCAATTACGAAGAATTTTAAAACTTTTGCCCGCCTGGGATCTCTTTTGCCTCCTGAGGACAAGGATGCCTGCCTGTTTCCACGCAGGTTCAACGGGCGATTCGCACTTATTCACCGCCCTATTGTCCGAGGTGAGGCCCACATGTGGATAAGCTTCTCACCCGATCTTAAGCACTGGGGTGACCACAGACCGTTAATTATGACAAGGCATGCATATTGGGACTGTCACAGAGTCGGGCTGGCCTGTCAGCCCATAGAAACCGAAGAGGGATGGATGTTGTTCTACCATGGAGTCCGTAGTACCACAGCAGGAGGAATATATCGCGTCGGATTGGCCCTTTTGGATTTGAATTCACCATGGAAAGTACTTCGCCGAAGCGCTGAATGGGTTCTGGGACCAAGGGCATCCTACGAGCGTATCGGTGACGTCGGTGATGTAATATTCCCCAATGGCGCGGTTGTTCACAAAGAAACCGATCAGCTTTATCTCTATTATGGTGCGGCCGACAGCTCAGTAGCCGTCGCAACAGCTAAGTTAAGTGATTGTCTCGACTATCTTATGTCATGTCCGGAAGAATAATCCGATGACATTTTTTTGGTCATCATGCTCACCCGTGACAACATCAAAATTTGTCCTGCTTAAACTTCCGGAGAGGGAGCTTTTTGGAGATGGTCAATCGCAAACTTCGCCCGCACACTCTCCAGCTTCTGTGCCTTTTTCTGAATTCTCCAGACGAGAACTATAATGGGTTCTCTTTTCCTCTCCTTAAAGGTGATTATGATCCTTCCAAAACCCATAAGACGTTCCAGGAAATCACTTGTATCAATCCGAGTGTTGTAGTCCTCCCTGCCTATCTGCTCACCTGACTCGGTCGGACCATCCTGAAGGTTCATGTAGTTGGGCGTTATGGTCATATAATAGAACAGTCCCTTGAGCCAGGAAATAAAAATTACAAGCAGACCTATTACACCCACAAGAAGATAGACAGTAGCATTCATAGATATGGCGATGTGCCTGAAAAGTTTCAGGAAACCCACTACTTCGCCAAGCAGATGCAACCACAGAAGAAAAAAGCCCAGGCTTATCAGGGTTATGAGCAATATCTTTATGCTGATATTGTATTCTTCCACAAGAAAGTTCAACAAGAACACTACAAACCAGATTCCGCCGATGGCGGCTGGAGGAATACAGGGAATACATAAGAGTATTGCGGCAAAAAAAGAGGCAATAATAGTTGGAACATAGAGGACTTTCGGAGTCCAGTTGTAGATAATCAGCCAGTCATTAATATCTGGATCTTCTCTGATCGCCTTTTCCATTCTCAACCTGGTCCTGAGTGTTTTCCTGAGAATAAGCCACGCCGCTACAATGGCAACAACTACGCCTACAGCAATATACAAGGCGATCATTTTATTTGAAAACCATGAAATGTTTCCAATCTTCGGGATCAAGTAAACAACAGCCCAAATTATAACTGCAACGACAAGAAAAGATGCCAAAATTACAATGACTTTCTTCCAATTTTTGGTAAGAAAATCCTTCTTACTGCCGGCACTTTCATCCTCAGAAATATTCTGCTCCGGCATGATATCTCCTTTCCCATATCAGTTCATATTATTCTTGTGACACAACAGGCTCCCATTGTATTTTCGCGGCACCCAGCAGCGTTCCGGTCGCAAAGGCCAGATCAACCAGAGCTATCTGGTATTCAGCCAACGACAGGATTTCGGAGCTTTGGGCATTGGCAAAATTTGTTTGTGCCTGAAGTACATCGGTTGATGTCACCAGGCCAAGTTCAAACTGACGCTTCTCAGCCTCAAAAAGCCGACCATCCAGGATCGTACTTTGTCTGCTGGCTAAAATCCGCTGCCAGTTGGCTTCGAGCTGGTCAATAGCGTTGAGCACTTCATATTCTATCAGGGCTTTGCGACTGTCACGGCTGGCTAATCGCTGTCTGCGCTGATAAAATGCCTGGCGTAACTGACTCTTTGCCGATTCATTTCCCAAAGGCACCAATAACTGCAGGCCAAGGCGATGGTCCTCAAACCTCTTGTCGAAAAGCAAGTCGAATGAGTCATCTCTTGTAGAACCCAGGCCATTCATATTATATGTGTAATCCATAGTTACCAAAGGCAGCATCTGGTTTTGCATATAGTCAAGAGTACCAGCATCCTGAGCGATTTGCAACTCTAACTCGAGCATTTCCATACGTTGTTCAATAGCTATTGCTACCAAGCGCTGCTTTTCGAGCTCATACCGAACCGGATCCGGCTCGGTAGCCAGTATCAGGACTGTGGCCGTTTCCATCTCCAGCCCTGCTTTATTCAGCGTCCGCTTCAGTTCACGTTCCCGATCCCGCACATTATTCTCCGCCAGGATAATCGCTTCAAGCTGCTGGGCCACCCCCGCTTCCGTGCGAATAACCTCGATTTGCGCCATTTCTCCGGCAGAGACAAACCGTTGAGCCTGCTCAAACAGAGCCCTGGCTAATTCATATTGCTGCTTCCTCACATCCAGCTCCCGCCTGGCGGTATATAATCGCCAGTAAACACGATCGACAGCGGCAATGATCCGGATAAGTTCAAGTTTTGTTCTGGCATCTGTTATCTGCCTGTCATATTCAGCAATCCGAATAGCATAAGTATTCGCCCTTCTGCCCGCATTACGCAACAGAGGCTGACTAATCGAAGCCGAAAAGTCGGAACTATAGGAAGGATTGAATATCGAGTAAACAGAATCCGTCTTGGTACGGTTGTCAATAACATCAAACGAAATGGTTCCACCCGTACGCAAAGGAACACTGACACCAAGATCAGTATAAGTATAATTCAAATTCGAACGAACTTGTCCCATCCATAGTTGGAGGCTGAAAAAAGCGATGGCTACTCCAGC
>CAZFOQ010000142.1:0-10141 GCA_964520535.1 uncultured Pirellulales bacterium
CGAGTCTGAATGTGAAATTAATTCCGCAATTGGAGAAACTCAAGCCCGGCTCACGGATTGTCTCGCATGATTTCGATATGCAGGGAGTAAAACCGGATAAAGTTGTGAAGATTACTCCCAAAAACGGCTATAGAGAACACGAGATTTATCTGTGGACCACACCCCTCAAGAAAGAGTAGGGCGTGTAGGTTCTCGCCAGGTTTTGTTTGATAGCTATAATCATTACGAGAAACAGATCTTCATAGCTTCTGTGCCGCTTAAAAGAAATTGATATATCTTTTTTCTGCTCATTTTCGGTATGAGAAGTATGAGCACCTTGTCCTTAAGGTGATAAAACTTCATTATTCCATTAGTGGATAAAATTGCTTAATCGCTCTTTTTTTGTGTTTTTGCTGTAAAAACAAGGGTAGAGGAAATTTTTTGAAAAAAAATTTAATTTTCTACGGTTTTTATAGTTGACAATCTACTGGTTAACCAGTACTTTCTAATTCGGATTCACCAGTAGACGGAATTTACCAGTTGCCAAAAGCCAAAAATAGTTTGTTGCATCGGCGGTTAGATTAACAGTGCTATTTGCTTGGTGTTTGGCGCACGCGAGATACAGTTAGTTGAATTAATAAAGAGTCATCTATTGAAAAACGTTTTTTAGGAGGTTTATATAATGGTCAGACCGCGTTATGAAAATCCAACGCCGGCAGAATTGGAAGTCTTGCAGGTAATATGGGACCGCGGGCCGAGCACTGTCCGAGAAGTTATGAAAGTTTTGAACCGGCAGCGGCCTCGGGCTTATACTTCTATAATGAGCCTGATGAGTGTGATGGCTGAGAAAGGTCAGCTTCGTCAGAAAATGAGAGGGCGAGCATTTGTTTATTCCGCGAAAATCTCCCAGGCGAGGACCAGGTCCAATATGGTCCGTGACCTTCTTAGCCGGGTCTTCGACGGATCGGCCAGTGCATTGGTCACCCACCTGCTCAAGCAGGCCGAGCCGGATAGTGAGGAATTGGAGGAAATCCGAAGTACTTTTACCGAGTTTGCTCGGAAGAAAGGAGATCCAAAATGTTGATTATTCAATTCTTATCTCAACCATTCTGGTATCGATTGGGTTTGACTCTGACGCACTTTCTGTGGCAGGGGCTGGTAGTGGCCATTCTGGTTGGTATGGTTGTTCGGATGTTTAGATTAAGATCTGTTAATACTCGTTATGCCGCTTATCTTCTTGCGTTTGTAGTTATGGCGGTTTGTCCAATAGCAACCTTCATCGTTATTGATGTTCCAACTGAATCCGTCACCACAGCACCGCTTACAGAAAAAGAACCGGGTACGCCTTTTTGGGCTATGTCGTATGCACCTATTGGTGATACTCAGTTAGAGACTAAGGCACCGGTTCTGCGAGAGCATACAACAGGCACGATGCAAGTTTCTATTCCGGCACGGCAAAAACTTTACAGTCACTTGGAAGCGTTTCTACCATGGGCTATTGCAGGCTGGATAATTGGAGTCGTTGTACTAAGTATTCGGTTATTGTTGGGATTCATCGGCGTATGCAGATGGCGTCGCCATCTGGAGCCGCTGCCGGAAGACCTGAGCCGACGTGTTGCCGTACTGAGTAAAAAGCTGGGTATGCCGGACTTTTCTCGCGTATTTATATCATCTTCCACCTTGCAAGCGATGGCGGTTGGCTATCTGCGTTCATTGGTTCTGCTACCGGCTACGATAGTCACACAAATGCAGCCTGAGATGTTGGAGGCAGTGATTGCCCATGAATTGGCTCATATTCGCAGATATGATTTGTGGGTAAATCTTGTGCAGAGGATCATGGAGACGCTGTTGTTTTATCATCCGGCTGTCTGGTGGCTGTCAAATCGCATGCGCTGCGAGCGTGAATTGTGCTGCGATGAGCTGGCTGTTGAAGTTACGGGAGAGCGTCTGACTTATGCTTCGGCTTTAGAAAGTGCGAGTCGTGCTAAAATCTTCGCAAAACAGCCTGCGCTTGCGGCAGGATTAGGCCAGGACAAAAGGTCCACCCTGAGCCGGATTCGCCATGTCCTTGGTTTGGTACCCAAACCTCAAAATTCCCGCTTTTGGCCGGCTGGAGTTGTTACAGTTCTGTTTTTATCCGCTTTTGCAATTCCATCGGCACTCTTATTGACTGCCAGGGCAGGAACAGAAGCTATGGTAGAGCAAGGAGGAATAGTCAAGTCGCTGTACGAGGCTGCTGCAGATGGTGACATTGACTTAGTTAAATCACTAATCTCGAAAGGTGCCGATGTAAACGCAAAAGATGAATTTGGCGAGACCGCACTTAACTACGCGGTTGGAGGAGGTCATAAGGCTGTTGCCAAAGTTCTTATTGATAAAGGCGCTGATGTCAATACAAAGGGTTTATGGGACGCTGCACCTTTACATGGAGCGGCTTGGTGTGGCTATAAAGATATTGTCGAACTTTTAATTGCTAAAGGCGCCGATGTCCATGCCCTGCAGGGGGGTACCTGGAGGCCCATACATAGCGCGGTTGATCGGGGAAAAAGTGAAGTAGCTGAATTGCTTATTAATAAAGGTGCCGATGTTGATGCGAAGGATGATGGGGGGTGGACACCATTATATTACGCCGTTTGGCATGATCATAAGGATACGGTAAAAGTTCTCGTTAATAATGGTGCCGATGTTAATTATAAGCATGAAAGGGATTATCCATACCTTCATTATGCGGTATGGTATGAAGACAAGGATATGGCGGCACTTTTAGTTGACCATGGTGCCAAGTTTGATTTTAAGGATCAAGATGGCTGGACGGCCTTTCGCTATGCTGTTTGGCAGGGAGATTTTGAGATAGTCAAATATTTTGTCAGCAAGGGTGCCGATATTTCCACAATCCATCTGGCAGCCTGTATGGGTGATTTAGCACGTGTGAAAAGTTATTTAGATCAGGGTATCAATGTTGATACAAAGGATGAACTTGGCTGGACGCCTCTATTCTGGGCAACTTCCACAGGTCAAGAAAATGTGGCTGAATTTCTTATCGACAAGGGAGCTGATGTTAATGTAAAGACAAACGATAACAACACACCATTGCATCAGGCGGTTAAAGCTGGCGCAGCAAAACTGGTGGAACTGCTCATCGTCAAAGGAGCGGACGTAAACGCCAAAAATAAGCAGGGTAACACGCCATTGTACAATGCAAGTCGACGTGAAGTAGCGGAGTTGCTTATTGCGAAGGGGGCTGACATCAATACAAAGAATCAGCGAGGTGCGTCAGTTCTTCACGCGGCCGCTGCTGAAGGCCGTAGGGACGTATTAGATCTTTTCATTGCTAAGGGTGTCGTTGTTGATGTAGAGGATTATTCCGGTCAGACGCCACTGCATGTGGCTTGTCAACGCGATCATAAGGAAGTGGCAGAGATGCTCATCGCAAATGGCGCTAATGTTAACCATAGAAATAGAAATGGAGGAACTCCACTCCATATGGCTGCTAAGAAAGACCATTTGGAAGTAGTAGAACTGCTTATCGCCAAGGGTGCTGATGTTACTGCAGAAAGCAATGGATTTGCGACTCCTTTGACATTTGCTGGGCAAGAGGAGCACAGTGAAGTTGTAGAGTTGTTGCGTAAACACGGCGCCTATGAGGGGACTCAACCGCTGCTTCATGCTGTGGCTACCTTCAATACCAAGCAGCTCAAATCACTGCTTGCTAAGGGTGCCGATGTCAACGTGAGGTTCGAAAACGGCCAGACACCTTTACATTTTGAGGCGCAGCGCGGATACGTGCGTATGGTGGCGTTCTTTATTGCCAGGGGAGCCGATATTGAAGCCAAGGATAAGAACGGTTTTACGCCCTTGCTGACAGCTTGCAGTCGTGGCCGTCGAGGTGCAGTAGAGTTGCTTATTGATAAAGGTGCCGATCCCTTGGTGACCAATAGATGGGGTCAAACAGCATTACATGTAGCAGTTGGGCATGGTAGTAAAGATGTCGTGGAATTTCTTCTGTCCAAGGGGGCCGATATCAATGCAAGGGACAAGTATGACGGCACGCCGCTGCACACTGCAGTCGAAACAGGGAATGAGGAAATGCTTGACCTGCTTCTGGCAAAGGGTGCTGATATCAATGCCAGACGCAGGGAGCTAACTGTGGTTCATGTGGCGATGATAGCGGATAAAAAAGAGATGGTTAAATTTCTTATGACCAAGAATATTAAAATCTCTCCTGTCCATATAGCCGCCTATTTAGGAAACATGAATGACATTAAGAGCTACATCAAAGATGGCAGCAATATTAATTCAAAAGATATCTCGGGCTTTACACCTCTACATTGTGCGGTCTGCGGGGGGCAGAAAGATATTGTGGAGGTTCTGATTAATGCCGGAGCTAATGTCAACGACAAGGACGCTTTCGGCCGATCTGCTTTGCAGTTAAGCCGCACAAGAAAAGACATAGCAGAATTGCTGATAGCGCATGGGGCTGACGTGAACGCGAAGGACCAAATTGGGGAGACACCTCTCCATGCGGCGGTGAATCAAAGGGATAAGGAGTTAGTTGAGCTTCTTCTTAAACATAGAGCTAACGTCAATGCCAGGGCAACAACCAGCCGAGATTGGGAAGGTTGGACACCTTTTCACGTAGCGTGTAGAAATGGAGATCAAGTAATTGTAGAAATTCTTCTAAGGCACGGAGCCGATATTAATGCAAAGACCGACAAAGGCGAAACGCCTCTGTCTGTAGCTCAACAGTGGGATCAGAGCCATGTTGTTGATCTCCTCCGCGAGCACGAGGCAAAGGAATAGGAGAAATATCACTGCAACGGAAACTACGAGATTAGTTCTGGTTTTATTTTTTGAAGCCATTTACAATTGAGCCTGGATTGGGACAAAGCCGAGATGCAAAAATCGGCCATTAGCAGGATAGGTAGGCAGGAACCGCCGTTATGAAAACACAAGCTCAACAGAAGGCTCACGAGGATAATTTCGTTCACAAAGACAAATGGATTGTTACACGCCGCGATTTTCTCAAAGCTTCAGTTATTGCCGGCCTTTCTGCCACTTCGTTTTCCGGCTGTAGTCATATAATCGGTTCCAGAATAAAAACGCGTTTTGGAATTGTCACGGATTCTCACTACGCTGATACCGATTTTCGAAACAACCGCTACTATCGTGAATCTGCTGGCAAGATGGCTGAATGTGTCGAGGTAATGAATGAGAAAAAGGTTGATTTTTTGGTAGAGTTAGGCGATTTCAAAGATCAGGATAGTTCCCCGGTCGAAAAGAGAATAATCTCACACCTTCGGGCTATTGAAAAGGTCTTCCGGCAATTTCGAGGGCCGACATATCACGTACTTGGCAATCACGACATGGACAGTATTTCAAAAGAGCAGTTTCTGGAAAATATCACGAATACTAATATCCGCTCCGGGTCCACTTATTATAGCTTTGATTCACGTGGTATTCATTTCATTGTGCTTGATGCAAACTATCTCGCTAACGGCTCTGACTACGATCATGGCAATTTCGAATGGAAGGATACATATATTCCAGCAGTCCAATTGGATTGGCTGAGGCGGGACCTTGCCGCTGCTTCGTTCCCGGCAATTATTTTTGTCCACCAACTACTTGATGGCAGGGGGGATCCCTATATCAATAACGCCGAAGATGTCCGAGAGATTCTGCAGACTTCAGGTAAAGTCCTTGCCGTTTTCCAGGGTCACAAACACGAGGGGGATTACAGTCGCATCAAAGGAATTCACTATTATACGTTACAAGCGATGGTGGACGGCTCCGGGCACGAAAACAATTCGTATGCCATAGCGGAAGTCCTTAATAATAATAGAATTATTATTACCGGTTATCGCAGGGCTGTAAGCAGAGAATTATCTAAGCCCGTATAGTCCTGATTTAGAGCATATTTTCCTCATCCACGATTCAAAGTCTTGAAAATACAGCTACCTGTATACACTGATACAAATTTCTCCCACAAAACGGCTGAGTTCGCCAAATTAGTAGTAAGTTTGAATTGGTTTCTTGCAATTCACGCCGACTTGGATATAAATGTGTCTTTACGGCGAAGGCTGCACGGATTTTTCTTTGCCGGTTTTGAAGGCAGCTCCTGAAAGAAAGGCAGTAACTATGATTATATCGTTTTTCCGTCGCTCGAAATTGTGGGCGACCGAGGAAGAGCTTTGGCTTGTAGCCCTGCAGCGAAAAGTTTCCCCTAAAATCACGCAAGTGAAGATAGAAAGAAGATTTCTCGTTGATTCGGACCGGGCCTTGAGAAGTGATGAGCTGGACAAGCTCAAATGGCTTCTCAAAGAGACTTACGAGCCTGAGATGTTCAAAGAGCAATCTGCTTTCATGAGTCATTCGATAGAAGTTGGTCCCAGGCTTGCAATAGTGACTCCTAACAGCACAAACGCTGTATCGATTTGTTCCGCATGCGGACTGGGCTCAATTAAAAGAATTGAACAGACCCGGCGTTTTTCAATCTCTCTGGAAGATGGCTCAGACCTCTCATCGGAACAACTCAAAAATATATATACTATTATCCATGACAGAATGACTGAGCAGCCATACCTCGAACCGCCAGCGAGCTTTGAACATGACGTGAAGCCGGAGCCCGTACAGCTTATTCCTTTACTCGAAAATGGAATAGATATACTTAATGATACGAATGAAAAGCTGGGCCTGGCCCTGGATAAGCAGATGATGCAGTATGTATACGGGCATTACAGCAAACTTGGTCGTAATCCGACTGATGTAGAACTGTTTATGTTCGGTCAGCTCAATTCCGAGCATTGTCGGCATCACCTTTTCAAAGGCAATTTTATCATCGATGGTAAGGGCATGTCTCATAGCCTGTTTGAGATGATAAGGTCAACCACTCAGGCCAATCCGGGTAATGTTGTTGTCGCCTATGAGGATAACGCAGCAGTGACATCCGGCAGGCCTGTAAATGTTTTTCGCCCTTTAGATCCTGTGATGCCGTCTGCCTTTGCAACAAGTATCGAAATGATATGCGATGCTTTTAAGGTTGAGACACATAACCATCCAACGACCGTCAGTGCCGACCCGGGTGCCGGTACGGGTTTGGGCGGCAATATTCGGGATATACAAGGTGTCGGCCGTGGAGGAACTGTATTGGGAGCATTGGCAATCTATAATGTGGCCAATCTTCTTATCAACGGCTATGATTTGCCCTGGGAAAAAGAATATGCTCCTCACCCCTCGCGTTTCCAGACGCCTTTGGAGATTATCATCGAAGCGTCAAACGGGGCCAGTGATTATGGCAACAAGTTTGGTGTTCCTCTTACCACGGGTTCCTGTACTTCGTTCGAATTGATAAGCGGCCGCGAGCATTATGGATGGAAAAAGACCTGTATGGTAGCGGGAAACTGGGGCGTTATTAATGATGTCCATGCCCTCAAAAAGGAACTCCATAAGGATTACTTAATTGTGCAGATCGGTGGTGACAGGTATCCGATCGGCCTGGGCGGAGGTTCCGGCTCAAGTAAGGATGCGGGCGGTCAGGAAGCAGACCTGGATTTTGATTCGGTCCAGCGTGCAAATCCTGAAATGGAGAACCGCAACGAATCGGTTATCCGCGCTTGTGCCGAGCTTGGTGATAAGTCCCCGATTGTCAGCATTACTGATCTTGGAGCCGGCGGTGAATGTGTAGCACTACCTGAGATTGTGCATCCGCTCGGAGCCGAATACGAGCTGCGAAATATACCTTGTGGTGATAGAACCATGAGTGTTCTGGTTTTCTGGTGTAATGAATCACAGGAAAGCATGGTCATGGTGGTTAAAAGCCGGTCCCTGGCAGTTCTCGAGCAGATATGCAACAGGAACAGATGTCCAATGTATGTGGTAGGCCGGGTCACGGCGGACGGGAAATTAGTACTGACTGATAAAGATGCTCCTGAAACTGCACCGAGAGAGCAACGGATTCCTATTGACCTGGATATGGAATTTCTCCTGGCGAACTTGCCTGAGATGACAATTGAATGTGAAAGTTTGCCTTGTCAACTGAGTCCCCTGGAGCTGCCTGAAGGTTTGAGCGTTATGGATGCACTTGAACGGGTGCTTCGTTTGCTGAAAGTTGGTTCAAAAAACTTTTTAACTCGTAAGGTGGACCGCTCCGTAGGAGGCCTGAGCGCGCAACAGCAGACAGTGGGGCCGCTACAGCTTACTTTGGCGGATTGTGCTGTGAGCGCAAGAAGCTTTTTTGGCACCACAGGAATAGCAACAGCAATAGGGGAACAGCCCATAAAGGGACTTGTTAAAACAGAGGCCGGCGGAAGGATGAGCCTCGGAGAATCCCTCACGAATCTTGTCTGGGCGCCGATTGAAGATTTTTCCTCGATTAATTTTTCTGCTACCTGGCAGTGGCCCTGCAAGCAACCGGGCGAGGATGCGCATCTTTATCGTGCTGTCCGGGCAACGACGGATCTATGCAAGGAGCTGGGTCTGAGAATACCGGTCGGCAAGGATTCTGTTTCAATGACAGCCTGGACGAAACTCAACGGCAAAAGGCACCCAATAAAGTCTCCGGGTTCGGTTCAAATGATAAGTTTTGCGCCATGCTCCGATATCGCCAAGGTTATTACTCCTGATATTAAAAAGCCCGGCGAGGGAATCCTTATAATGCTCGACCTATCCGGCGGGAAAAAAAGGCTCGGCGGTTCCGCCCTGGCACAGGTTTACGAGCAGCTTGGCGACAAAGTTCCGGATGTGGATGATTGCGATCTTCTTCGCAAGGGTTTTGAGGCTGTACAGGAACTGATTAAAGAAGGTTTGGTTTTGTCCGGCCACGATGTCTCAGAAGGGGGCTTGATTACCTCTCTGTTGGAAATGGTATTTGCCGGTAATTGCGGTCTTGAGATAGACCTCAATAAAACCAGCGTCTTTTCGGGTCATGATGTATTCGCATCCCTCTTTGCCGAGGAGCTTGCTTTGGTATTTGAGGTGCTTCCTGCGGATTTAAAAGGCGTAGAAAAAATACTCTCCGATTATGGCTTCGATTTTGAACAGAACGCTGTTGTGTTAGGTCGGACTACAATGGAACCAAAGATTAGAATCAAATATCAGGATCGAATAGTTCTTGATTCCGATATGCGGGAACTTCGTGACATCTGGCAACATACGTCGTTTGAACTGGATAAGCTTCAGGCCAATCCGGTATGTTCGGAGACGGAACGTAAAGTAAACTTTGACAGGAAAGGGCCCCGATATCAGCTAACTTTCGAACCAAGCCCGACACCTGAAGTGAAGATGAAAGCCAAGACTAAACCCAAAGTTGCAATCCTTCGAGAGGCCGGTACAAACGGTGCCCGTGAAATGGCCGGAGCATTTTTCGCCGCCGGCTTCGAAGCCTGGGATGTAACAATGGCTGATATTGCCGAGGCCAGAGTGTCTCTTAAAGATTTCCGTGGCGTGGCTTTTTCAGGCGGATTCAGCTTCGCTGATGTACTGGATGCCGGCAAAGGATGGGCCGGCGTGATCATGTTCAATGAGCGAATACGCGACGAATTCAAAGCCTTCATAGAACGTGAGGACACATTTTCGCTTGGTGTTTGCAACGGTTGTCAGGTAATGGCTTTACTTGGATGGATTCCCTGGCAGGGAATAGATATGAAGCAGCAGCCGCGTTTTGTGAGGAATGAATCAAATATCTTCGAGTCACGATTTATTAGCGTGAAAATATATCCAAGCCCGTCGATTTTCCTCAAAGATATGATCGGATCAGTTCTCGGTATCTGGGTGGCCCATGGAGAAGGCAGATGTTTATGGCCTGATGAAAAGATTCTCAATCAGGCTCTAAGAGCTGAGGGTGGGCTTGCGGCTATTCGCTTCGTTGACGATGATGGTAAGCAGGCGGAGGATTATCCGTTCAATCCGAATGGCTCAAAACTGGGTATAACGGGAATATGTTCGCGAGATGGAAGACACCTGGCTCTTATGCCCCATCCTGAGAGGTTATTTCAACTCTGGCAATGGCCGTACTGGCCGTCGGAGTGGTCCGACCTCAAGATTTCTCCGTGGTTGAAACTATTCCAGAATGCCAGGCAATGGTGCGAGGAAAATCCGGCATAAATTGTATTATGATTTAATATTCTGCCGCAATTCTACGGGTTTCAACCCGTAGATGAAGTTATCC
>CAZFOQ010000143.1:0-10056 GCA_964520535.1 uncultured Pirellulales bacterium
TGGACATCCTGAATATCGGCAGAATAATACTCATAGCAATAAAGCCGACCACAAGACCCATAGCAACGATCATTATAGGTTCTATCATTGATGTCACCGCCTTGATAACAGTTTTAAGCTCTCTTGCGTAGAAATTGGAAACATCCCTCAGTACGTCGCTCATCGTACCGGAATCTTCGCCGCTTCGTATCATTTGTACAACGTTGCTTGGCATCAGATTATACTGGTTCAAACTGGATGCTATTTTTCTTCCCTGACGAACCTCCTCATAGACACCAAGCCACATATTCCTATAAAGGACGTTGCCGGCTATCTGTGCCGTTATTGATATTGTATTGAGGATTGGTACACCCGCTCTTGTCAATACACCCATCGTATGCAGAGACCTTGTTATATATAGACTTCGGCATAATATTTTGATCAAAGGCAGTGATAGTTTCGTTTTGTCCCACCACAGCCTGCCAACGGTAGTACCGGTAAAATACCAGAATCCCCAGAATGCGGCACCAATCGCCGGGACGATAAAATACCAGTAACCGCGCAAAAATGCACTGCTGGCCATTAAAATTTTAGTCGGAGTTGGTAATAAATGTTCTTTACCGGCAAAAATCGATGTAAATCGCGGAAGAACGAAACATAAAAGGAAGATAGTTACTACTACCGCCATGAATGCTATGATAATCGGATATACCATAGCCCCTTTGACCTGTGAACGTGTTTCGGCTTCAGCGTCCAGATACTCGGCCAATTTTTGCAGCATTCCACTCAGAGATCCACTAATCTCTGCCGCTGCAACCATATTGATATAAAGGTCGGTGAATACATGCGGATGTTCTGCAAGCGCTTGTGAAAAACTTTGTCCGGCTTCAATGCAATTTTTCAAATCTAAAATGATTTGTCTGAACTTCTGATTATCATTTTGTTCAGCTATTGATTCAAGCGCATCCTGAAGGCTTATCCCCGCCCGGACCATAACCGCGAGTTGATTCGTAAAGTTTAAAATATCCTTTCTGCTCGGCCCAAACTCCAGTCGGAATCCTTTTATTTTATCTAAGGTGTTTCGCTGTTGTTTTTTGGGCAAATGTCTCGGCGCAGATGCAGATTCGCCGCCAAATTGACTCTGTTCACTTGGTATGCGATTCTGTTGTTTTTCTGCAATTGCGGATGCACCTTTTTGATTTCGCAAAGAATCTTCAAACATATATTTATGCTCCAACTTTTTTGTTTGTTGGTAAGGATTACATTTTGCTTTTAATTATTGTACAACAGCACTACTGGGTGGCTGGACAACATCAAATTCATCGACCGGCACAAGCGTTTTTTCCATCTTGGCGGGATTACTTGAGCGCATTATTGCTTCTTCTCTGTCTATGTAACCCTGGAAATACAAATCAGTAATGCTATTGTCCAGATTCTGCATACCCAGCCTTCGTGAAGTCTCAATAATGTTCGGTATCTCATAGATTCTATTCTCACGAATGCAGTTCCTCACAGCCGATGTACACAGCAATATCTCCGTACAGGGGACCATCCCCGGCTCATCTATCCGCCTGAATAATGTCTGTGAAACAACAGCCTGCAGAGTATTGGCCAGCATTGTTCTAATCTGATTCTGCTGGGCTGCCGGATAGATATCTATAATACGTTCAATGGTCTGGGCGGCATTAATCGTGTGTAGTGTGCTAAAGACAAGGTGACCCGTTTCAGCAGCAGTAACTGTAGAACCTGTGGTTTCCAGATCTCTCATCTCGCCGACCATAATGATGTCGGGGTCTTGTCGCAGTACGTGCTTGAGCCCTGATGCAAATCCGGGACAATCTGCACCGATTTCCCGTTGTTCTATCATACATTCTTTGTTCTCTATCATATACTCAATAGGATCTTCCAATGTGATTATGCGTTTCCCATACTTTGTGTTTATCAACTCTATCATTGCGGCAAGTGTCGTACTTTTGCCTGATCCGGTATGGCCGGTTACGAGCACTAAACCTCTTGGTAGATCTGTCAGTTCATTAACTACTGCCGGCAGGTGTAAATCATCTATTGCAGGAATCTGGTTCGGGATGACTCTGAACGAAATTGCTATTGTGTCCCTCTGATAATGAGCGTTAACGCGGAAACGATGCCCATCATCGATGCTCGTCGAGAAATCGAGGTCCTTGTTTTCTTCAATTTTTTTGAATTTGTCAGGACCAACCATGGAAAGAACCATTTCTTTAACGTACTCATTGCTGACGGCAGGAAAATCCAGCTCGACCAGTTCTGTATTTCTTCGCAGTACCGGCGGCATCCCGACGTTGATATGTAAATCGCTTGCTCCGTGATCTATTACGTCTGCCAATATTGTTTTTACATCTACCATATCACACCTCTCTCAAAAGGGTTTGTATCCTGTTCCACATATGTTTAATTAATTTTTTTAACTTAAACTCATTTATTTCCGTTTTTTATAACAGCAGTAGTTTCATTTCGACAAAGTCAATACTACTTCCACTCCTCCTGATTCAAGCTTAACGAGACTATCATTGATCTGATCGACCTTAAAATCTTTGATCGAATTGCCCACATAAAGGATTTTATTATTGATCATACAGCATTTGCCCTTGTCAGATTGCATGATGCTATCAAGCTGCAGGTCTTTTGCTTTTTGCCTTATCTGCTGTCTCCAGATTGTTTCAGTGTCAATTTCAACAGGTTTTTCATCAACAGAAGGTTTAGAATTCAGATTGGACAGAAACAGTTCGAGTTGAAAGGGATTTTTCACGAGTTCGCTGACCTGTACTTGCAGGACATCGGAAAATTCATAGAATTTACTCACTATCTCATCCATACTATTGAACATCTCTGATTTAATTCCAGTCAGACGGGCGATGGCTGTCTCAATCTGCGTATCCTCTGTGCTGACATCTGCTGCCAAAGCTGCTTTAGGAGCACTTTTTTTAATCATAAACCAAAGGCACAACAGACCTATAATGAACAGGACTGCAAGTATGGTCGTACTCTTGCGAACTGCTTTTCCGTGAGATGCTACAGTGAAATATTCCTGTTCCGGGGCTTGAGCACCACTGTTTTGCTTAGCATTGTGGGCGGCTGCCTCCGCTGGCAAATCCCCAAGGCTTGGTTCTCGTAAGAATGACAACATAGCTAAGCTCCATTAATTTAGTAATTGCTTTTGCTAATAAGATATTCGTTCTCTTAGCTGGTTTGATTCTGGAAAAATATGCTTACTATGAAATCGGCTGCTATTTGACCCTCGCCGTCCTTCTGTTTTTCCAGCGTAAGCTCACGAATTTTCATGATGCGTGGCAGTTTCTCAAGCTCTAAAAGAAACGAGTAAAACGAACTGAAATTCCCCTCCAGTTGCATTTTTAAAGGCTGCTCTATATAGCCGCTATTGTCTTTTTTCATAAGGGTTCGAATTGTCTTTGGCTTAAGGCCCTGCTTTTGTGCAATTACTGTTACCTGCTCGAGCACTTCGTGAATCTGACTCGTGGGCGGCAGCCTGCTTTCAAAGAATTCAATTGCCTCTTGCAGCTTCTCAAGCTGCTTTGCGAGGTCTTCTGCTGCCGTAGCGGCCTCTTCAAATTTGGCTAATTGAGCCAGTTTTGTTTCAACCTTCCCTTTTGCCTCGGCCAAATCTTTATTAGCCGGCTTTATCATATAATGATAGCCACCCATAGCCAAACCCGCCAACAAGACTAAAAACACGATTTTTCTAAAACTGCTTGTCATAATTATGCCCTCATCTTTGTATTGAGCTGTTTAAGATCAGGAGTGTTGAGCCTGATCTATACCAGCATTAGAAATTCCACACTGTACTCTCAGCTTTATTCCGGATAGTCTCTACATCTTCCTTAGTCAGATGTACGTCATTTTGAAGAATTGCCGTCAGTTTGAATTGTCTGAACGTGCTATCCTCTATTTTTTGTTCTTTTGACTCCACTAAAGCTACGTTATCCAGCAAACTCGAATTGCTCAGACGCTTAATATAGGAAGCCACTTGTAGGTCGCTTGGAGCCATACCTTCAATTTCTATGTGTGTCTCCAGCAATTGCTCCGGCGATAGTTTTGCTTGAGCGGCTTTTACCCCAGCCTGTGTTGCCTGATATTTACTGGTCGCCACAACTTGATTGCTTTGCTTTTGCTTTGGCTCCTTCTGAAGCAGGTTCAAATTGACCAATGAGACTCCCGGAGGTAAATTATTCGTCAACGAAGCCAACAGAACGCTCCTCGGTACGGGTTCAAGCAGCTCTGCAGTTGTAAGAGCTGTTTTCATCATTGCTCTTTTCTTTATCTGAAGCTCGTCAAACTTCTTTATGGCCTCTTGCATCTTGACCATCCTTGAATTTACGAGCTTTTCCTTAGAGACACAGGCATGCTGGCGTATCTTGATAGTTATGAACGAACCGCCTAATGCCGTCATTACAACGACAAGCAGAATGAGATACATCAGGTTTGTTTTGCGGGATTCGTTGTTTCGTATATAGTCATCAGGCACAAAGTTTATATTAACCATTTTCTTAGTATTCCTCCTATTTATTGGAATCCTATTCTTACGACAGGCTCAGTCCAAAGGCAACAGCCCAGTTAGCCTGACAATTTCTTCTGTCTATCGGATTACCAGGATTCTCTTTATCGCATTCAGTGTCCCTTTCCAAACGAAAGGAACTGGCTATTTTCACTGCCGCCAGACAATCTCCAATCTGTGCAGGCATTTCTAACTGCTTTGCTATTGTTGCGCATACATCTCTATCTGAGGACCGACTCGAAAGGAATATTAAACGATCTATCTGGGCGTTGTTGTGCATCGACGTAAATTGCCGTTTGCATGCGGTCAACTCAAATACCAATCCTGTTATTGCTTTTTCGTCATCGAATTTCTTGGCTCCTATGGGAATAGAACGGGCAAAGAGCAGGTTCTTATGTCGACAGATTACAACATTCGTACAATCTACCTCGATGCAAATAAGCATCACAATCGCTTCGAGGTCTGATTTACGCCTTCCAAAGAAAGTGGTATAGCAGTTTACTAATGCCATTGGCCAGATACCTATAGACTTGATTGCTAATCCGGCCTTTTCGTAAATCGCCAAGTGTCTATCAATGATTGTGCGCTCGGTTGCCATTACCATAACATTATCCTGTTCTGTTGGAATGTATTTCAACATAGTATTCTCTTGGACTGGTTCAAACGGAAGTTTCTGTTTTATCTTCGAGAATATGGCGTCCTGTAGTTTGCTTTCACTCGTCTTAGGCAGTTTTATATGGTCGATAAAGATCTCGCTCGAAGGCATTCCGGCTGTCACTTCTTTGCCCTGAAAATCACTGTTCGATATAAGTTTATGTATAGTCTCTATAGCCCATCTTTGCCAAGTGCTGCTGCCGGATTTCATATCATCAGGCGGTTTTTCGCTGGATCCGGCAATCAGATGGATGCCCTTGCCATTATTTTCGAGCTGGACCAACCTCAAACTATCATTGCATATATCAATGCCAATGGAATATGCGTGTTTTTTCAAAAGGCCAAACATTTTGTTAATTATTTCACCCTCTAATACCTAATTTTATATCAGGATTACTACCAGTAACATTCACCAACTAAAATATATGAAACAGAAGCCTAAACAGCCAAATGCGGATAAAAATATTAGACCTCCATCTCAGTTGGAATTGCAAAAAGTGGTTTGCACTTCTGATAAAATCCGAAATCTGGATTCATTAGGGTGGTTTTAGTTCATAAACAAGGTTGGCTGTCATGAAGTTCTTTGACGGTAAAAAACTTAGTGAAACCGGAAGTTTTTTCATAAAGGACGGACTTCTCCTGAAACTAATCACAATAATTTTTAAATGTTTTTGGAAGGGGTGTTGATATGAAGGATTTATGGGACTATTGGATTCGAGGCTTTTAATTACTGAAATGGATCATTCAGATTTGAGCCGGCGCTTCATCAAATCTTCGATTGCCTTTTGCACAGACTTGTTATTGAACAAAACGTCATGGACAGCCTTTGTGATTGGCATCTCAACATTATATTGTTTGGCCAGGGCAACGACGGATTTGCACGTAGCAACACCCTCAACCACTGATTCAGTGGCCCCTTGAGCTTGCCCAAGAGTTTGCCCTTTACCGATCCTTTCACCGAACGACCGATTTCTTCCCTTTGGAGAAATACAGGTTGTCACCAAATCACCTAAGCCGGTTAGTCCTGAGAATGTCTGTGGTCTTGCCCCGCAGGCGATGCCCAGGCGGGTTATCTCAGCAAGCCCTCTTGTCAACAGCGCTGCCTTGGCGTTGTCACCGGCTCCCGTTCCATCTATAATTCCGGCAGCTATTGCGATGATATTTTTCATGGCACCGGCTAACTCAACACCGACTACATCGGTATTAGTGTAAATGCGGAACCAGGGAACGCTGAAAGTATTTTGGACTTGTTTTGCTAATTTTTCGTCACAAGCTGCTGCACAGGCCGTTGCCGGAAGTTTTCTGGCCAGCTCATCTGCAATAGTAGGGCCACTGAGAACTACCAGCTCGGCATTACCCGGCAAGTTAAGAATTTCTGCCAGTATTTGGGTCGGACACAGTAATGTATTGTTTTCAATGCCCTTGGCTACAGATACAATCGGCACATCATCAGGTACTTCATCTTTGAGTCTGGTCCAGATAGACCTCATGAACTGACAGGGAACAGCGGAGACAATCAGATCGGCCCCCGACATAATTTGACTGTCGTCAGGCTCAAAGACAAGACTTTCGGGTAATTTATAGCCGGGCAGAAATTTCTTGTTCTCCCGATCTTGTGCAATCTGGGCCAACTGCCGACGGTCGTAACCCCATATACGTACGGGGATATTTTTCTCGCGGAACAGAATACCTAAAACGGTGCCCATCCCACCATCGCCTATTATAGAGATATTCTTAAACATAATTGGTCTATTGTGTAATGTATTAGTCGCTAAGTTCGCGGATCCAAATATTGCGGAATCTCACCGGATTATCATGGTCCTGCAACATAAGAGGTAATTTATCCTCATGCGGCGAATAGTTAGATATCGTGTGCTCATCGATCCAGCCGGTGCCTCCCTGCAGTTCGACGTGGTCCTGGACGAGGACGCCATTATGAAAGACGGTGAACGTTGCTTTTCTTATGACCTTATTGCCTTTGAAGATGGGTCGATGGAAAATGATATCGTACGATTGCCACTGGCCCGGTTCTCGGCAGGCATTGACCAAAGGGACGTTTCTGCCGTATAGCGCGGCACACTGGCCATCGGGATAAGTCGTATTCTCGTAGGAATCAAGAACCTGGACTTCATAGGTCGACATTAAGAAAATTCCACTATTTCCTCTTTCCTGGCTTTCTCCTGTGATGCTTGATGGGGTTGCAAACTCAATATGTAATTGACATGAGCCGAAGGACTGTTTCGTCTTGATATTACCTGTTCCTTTAACTACTTCCATATAACCATCCCGCACAATCCATTTCGTCTGGCCGCCGTGTTCGGAAGTCCATCCTGACAGATTTGTCCCATCGAATAAAACAATAGCGTCGGAAGGGGCTTTGCCGGGCTGTTCTTGTGTGCTCTCGGTGCCGGGTGTGGTTATCGGCGGCGCAGGTCGATTCGTATCATGAACAAGCCACCGCCCGGTTTCAGTCTCTAAGTACTGGGTTCCTTTCACTTTGTTTGTCGCTTGCAGGCTCGCACATCCGGCTAAAATAGAAAGACTACATACATATATACTAAGTAGAACTGTCTTCATAATAATCACTCCTTTCGTAATCCATATTCTGATCGATGTTCACGAAACGGCAGTGCGAGAAGGTATTATCTCCCGTAGAGCAATATACCAGAAACTGCATCTATGCTGCCGTTACTTATTATAGAGATATTATTTGAACATGGAGGCCAATTAAACAGGTCATAACTATAGATGTCAATATTGATATTCTTTTACTCTCTCAGTCCAAGTACAGTTGAAGTAAAAGAAATTGAGTTTTAGCTCCGGGCTTGCCGAAGCATTTTTATTCTGATGTGCAGTTTTTTAGATTACTTCCAATTGGCCTGTTGACTTTCTTGTACCTGCTGGGTCCAGGTCTTGCCGTTTTTCTCGAATTCAATCCTGTCCTTGTGTATTTTGACGATCTTTACTTGGTTTATTGCCTCTGTTTCGTGTACTACAGTGTCATCAATTATTGCAATCGGATCGTTTCTGGAATAGATAATCCCGGCAATTACCCCTTTTGTTGTCTTTGTTTCGGTTGTTTGCAGATTTGCCTTTAGCTGTTTCTCAAGCTTCGCTAATCCGGTAGTCAAAGCATAGTTTTTCTGCTTTTTCTGCTTGATAGCTCGCCATTCTAAGTCGGCTAAGATGTCATTTTTCCTGTTGACTATTCTGCTCAGGGCTATAGCAAGTCGCTCGGCGTAAGTTTTATTTGCAGGTTCAAAAAGGCCATAGGATTTATTTTCACAGCCATTAATCTGCAGTATTGTTTCAGCAAACTTGGCCCATTCGTCAAGCCCGGCCCAATCCGGTTTTGGCTGTTCTGCTACTTCAAGCAGTCTGACATCCGCCTGCGCGCGTAGTCGCAATTCGGTGAGTCTGCCGGTATAGTAATCCTCTATCGATTGCCTGCGTGCGGAAATATATTCTTCTATCTCGGGAGATTGTCTGTTTGCTGCCTGTGTGGAAACGGTTAGGAATACGAATGTTAGGATAAGCAATAGTGTTTTCATTTTGACCTCCTCCAAAATAGGCCTTCTTTTTCAATTTACAACACACTTCTATACTCTTTCAGACTCCAAGTCAAGGGAAAACACAGTAGCTGTTTGATATTAATTTGTTTGGTGACTATAATATTCGCATGAGAGCATTGATATATGGTGGTGGTGCAGTGGGACTTGGGCTTGCGAGCTGTTTGCTCAAATCAAAAGCCCTGGTCGATATTATCGCTCGAAGCAAGACTGTCCTGGCTTTGCAGGAAAACGGCCTTGCCAGAACAGGTATTTTCGGCCATTACCGCGCAAATCCATCGGCATTCGGAAGCTACACATCACTTGGCCAAATCGACGAAAAAATCTATGATTACATCCTTGTATGCACAAAATCCTTTGATTCATACCAGGCCGCAAAAGATCTTTCCGAGCATGAGTCCGTGTTTGGTCGGAAAACGAAAATAGTCCTGTTTCAAAACGGATGGGGTAATGCAGAGGTATTTATCTCCTTTTTTGATAGAGAGATTATTTATAATGCACGTGTCATCACGGGCTTTCAGAGACACGGACCCAATGAAGTTGCCGTAACGGTTCATGCGGACTCGATTCATATCGGAAGCCTGTTTGGCGCCGATGTGTCAAAGGTTAGTGATTTGAGCGAGTCTATAAACTCCGGAGACATTCCCTGCCGGACAACCGGAGAAATCGGCAAAGATATTTGGGCCAAAATGCTGTACAACTGTGCTCTCAATCCGCTTGGTGCAATCCTGGATGTCCCATACGGGAAATTAGCTGAGCAGGAATTCACGCGTGCTATTATGGATGGTATTGTTGAGGAGGTTTTCGAGGTAATGACAAAGGCTGGTTATCAGACACATTGGCAATCCGCGAGGGATTTTCTCCGGGTCTTCTATCAGAAGCTTGTGCCGGATACCGCTGAGCACAAGTCATCGACTTTGCAGGATATTGCCGCAAAGAAGCCAACGGAGATCGAAGCCTTAAACGGAGCCGTCATCAATTTAGCCAAAGAGCTTGAAATAGATATTCCGTACAATCTTATCGTGTATAATATAATCAAGTTCATCGAAGCTAAAAGATATTAAAGTTCAAAATTACTATTATGATCGTTCATTTGTTGGTTCTATGATGCTGTGAACTAACTTAAGCAATGAAAAAGGGCTGAAAGCAGATGCTCACAGCCCATTTCAAACTTTTATTTTAATAATATTCTTATAGTGTTCTGCGTCTTTGAAGCCAATGAACGAGGGACGTACCTATACCAGCTAAAAGTAGAAAATATGGAACGACCGGCACCGTGATTGTAAACGTCGTCATTAGCCGATA